>JAJUGM010000312.1 GCA_029268165.1 Bacteroidota bacterium | reverse complement strand
GCAATTTTAATAAAATTTTTTGGATATGTTACCATTGCAGCAACAGAAATATTGAATATTAATTACTTAAAATAAAGTCCGGATAAATTATTGTTTAATTAGTTTCACCTGACTTATCATATTTTCACGATTCCTTATACAAAGCAGGTATAATCCTCTGCCTGCCTGTTTCAACTCAATGCCATCCATGATAAATAGCTGATCTCCTTCATCGTATGTATTTACAACAGAAGAAGCAATCTTTTTCCCTGTAATGTCATATAATTCAAAGATAATCTGACCAGGAGAACCGGCACAGAATTCAACATACAATTTATCGGTAAAAGGATTGGGATAAACCGACAATGATTCGTTTGCAGTGTTAATAATATTATAATCACCGGTTAACGGATAATAGATTCTGGGCATGTTCTCATCCATCCATGATAAACGTTCCGTTAGCCAGTTTTTCATATGGGTTATTTCTTCATCATAGCTTTTTGCATAGACATTGTAATATGATAACGGATACTGAATAACGGGCCAGATCGTATAATTACGTAATCTGGCTTTTTCAATATAATGGCTTAAAGAGTCAATGAGATAAATTAATGAATCATTGCTAAGCATATTATTTCTTAGTTCAGACCATCGTGTATTGAGATAATTAACAAATACGGTATCGCGTAATATTTCTCTGACTTTAATCTTATTATTTGTGGGATAAGCAAACTGCCAGCCATTTGTCAGATGGGCATCCTGAAAATTGACATTGCCCATGGAAAAATCAAAATCCCATAAAGGGCCGAATTTAATTCTCCCGTCTCTGTCATCGCGATCTTTGTACATGTATGTACTATATAAATATGCATCGCAATTACGCATTACTTCACTGATGATAATGTAATCAACGAGGGACTGGTCATCGATATATTTTTTATATCCCTCCACCGGGTCTAAAAACTTATTGGTTTTCAATACAGTAAAATAATCACTAAAAAAGCTATTAATGTATGATTGCTGCTCGGGCATTATTTCGTCCTGGTCAGGGTCAACATACTGTAGGTTGTTTGACCCTTTGTCATATTTTATTATATAACCGCCTGTGACATCGACTCCTGTTATATCAGCAGGCTTCAGGTTGGCAATATTCACACGGTTTGCATTGCGTTTGATTTTTTCAGTCAGTATGTATAACCCCATTCCTTCACCATTCAACAGGAGTTCACAATATCGGGTACGGGGTTCATAATAACCCAGTTTACGACCCAAAGTAAATGCCATCTCATTACGCATCAGGCTTTTATCGCCAAATGGCCCGTATAAAATCCAGTCATTATCAGCAGGCATGCCCAGTAACCCAACATTGAGATTTTCACCTGCAGAATCCTGCGTTTCAATACGGAATTGTTTTTTTGGCCAGTGGAGCGAAGTCTGTCCTCTCAGATTAATAGAAATTCTGCCGTCAAACTCATTGCAACTATCTGTTGGTTTGTTTGTTCCCGGATAATTATTTATTATTCCCATATGGGCGACATACTTATTATCAGGATCGGGAATACAGAATTCATCGGTATTAATCAGGACAATCGGAAAGCTGGTAGAGTCAAGTGGAGTTTGCTTACGGTAACAAAAATCTTTATCATAAAATGAATAATATACATTTTTTTCAAGATTTAGTAATCTGCAGATAAATGATAAATCGGAACCATCCAGACTATCATTATGTACTTGTACAGCAAGAACATTGTCGCCGGCCACAAGGGGATCTTTTATTACAGTACTATCGATATAATATGCATTGATAGGCTGGAAATAATCGCGATAATCCTGCGCTTCATGAGATAAGTGAGTTAAACGGTCATGAGGTATATTTTCGCCTGGCTTGCCCAGGTTGACACGTACAATTTCGGAACCGTTCAGGTAGGCTACAAAACCGTCATCAAAATCGGCATAGAATGAAAAGGTACGGCACAAAGTGTTTGCATCGGCGTTAAAATGATACCTGATATAAACAGAAGTGGTTTTGCTTATTACTATGGTGTCATCATTATCCCCGTAACCGATTGACGATCTCCCGTCAAGCCATGCTGAGTCGTCAAAATCCGGCTGGTTCCAGTTGGCCGGAGGTTCTGCCGTTCCAATGTAATATTTATACATTGAGTTATTGTTAACATAATAAATTCTTTGTGAAAATATTTGTTGTGGCAACAACAGTATCAGGAAGAATAAAATAAGGTTAAAATAATAAGGTTTCATGGTGGTTTGAATTAAAAACTAAGGTTTTAAATATAGGGATATTTTTTATATCAGGAGTTATTAATGCAAAGTATTAATCGTCATTATATGATTATATACGTTATTACGTTTACTAGCACTGGAAAGAATTTGTATGGTTTTTATGCGGGCAGTATTGTCAAAATGTTTGATAATCATGCAACTCTTTGAAAGATGAATTGTATCATTGTTGCGTGAAAAACATGATATTTGCCTTTTAACATTCTTTCCTGCTGAATGAAACCATCTATTATTAAATGGCCTTTTGGATCGAGACCAATAAAATTTATTGCAGCACCAGCTTTTGAGATATTATAAAGCATTAAATAACGTCCGTTTACCAAACAGTAATTTCTTGATACTTTAAGCGTTAAATTGCTGTTGTTTTTCGTTCCGGCATATAATTTATATTTAGTTTCCGTTATAGATAAACACATTTCAGTTTCTTTATCATTATATATTTGCTTTATTTTGCGATGAATTTTAAAATCGTTATAGGCCACGGAATCTTCAAATGTTATTCTTCGGTTGCATATAATTTTCCAATTTCCAATTATTTTATTTTTGTTATCTATCATAGTTAAAGAATCGAGCTGAACATAAGGTGTGGCAGAAGGAAAACAGGTATATATGCGAATACTGTCTCTGAATGTCGATAAGCCAGCTTGAGTCCGTAAAATTTCTTTTGACAGAAATTTATCATAATCAATATAATTTTTATTCCAATCAGCTGTATCAAGAGCTGGTAATGATAAGCAATAATCATAGGGGAAACTGTCAATTTCCCTTTCAGTATTATTATATTGGGTTAAAGTTTCTTTGGAAAGGCTGCAGGATACAACCAAAATCAGTAATAATAAAGGGATGATAATACCTTGTTTGTTTTTCATACTTTAAAAGTATTGAATATAATATAAATGAGCAAATTAATTAAAAATACTTTAACCCCAAATATGATGAATTTACAAATTCATTCGGGCTAACAACAATTATTGTTGGAAAAATTTTAGCAAGTTGGAGGGAATGGCGATGGGGCTTTACCACATGCCCCACATCCTTTTTTGTCCCGACAAAAAAAAGGATGCAAAAAAAGTCAAGGCTGACGCAGTTTTCCCTAAAAAATACGGCTCGCCGGGCATGCGCAATACAACACATAGCATGGTTGGCGGTTAATAATCACCAGGCACTTTTGACCACCTTTACCTTTTGATATACTCAGACTGTATTGCTTGCATACGGATTTTTGAATTGATTGCTGGTTACGTTCGGCCTTGTTGAAATAAAATATCATTTCAGTATGGACCGGGCTACGCCTTGTTTTAAGGCCAGATTAGTCATTAGGAGCATGCGAACTAATGACTTAACTGGGCTTAACCCCGATCACAGATTAATAAATGTTTATGCAATAATGCATTTTTAATCAAATTACAAGTATTTGAATTGAAACTATCACTGCATCGGGGTTTTAAGGGAAAACTGCTTAGGCCGTGTTGCTTTGCGAAACACCTGCGGCTGATTTAGCTCATTTCATAAAATAGGGAAAATAGACAAAAGGTTTTAAGAGTATTAAAATATATCAGGAATAAACAAATACATCCAGGCAAATAAAAATATGATGTATTTTTAGAGGAAATTATTCATTGTGAGCTCTTGGAAAGAGTGAACCAATGGATTTCCCGATATAGAAAAATCACTTTTCTGGTGCAGCGCCAGCAAACCGTAAAAGTTGATTTTTCTAAATTGCATTGCATTATAAATTTTACTAATGCAATAATTGGGTTAAAACCTTTTGCAATATTTAAAGCATTGATGTTTTTCAATGGGAAATTTCAGGAGTAATTTAGTATTACACATAAATAAATGGCAGCTATTTTTTAATAATCGGCCTGGTTTTGTACATAATTAATACCAACTTGTTATCTTCACATTTACTTTTCATAAGCAAGCAACCTTTGTAAAATTATTTTGTCATTAATGCAGTAACAAAATTTATTAACAATGCCGGGGGCTGAAGTTGCTGCCTGTGATGATAACAAAGAAATAAAAGAAAACAGTTAATTGTGGTTTCATCTTTTCTGGACATAAACAGGGATATCATTGAACTGAGCAAGGCCCGGAATTCACAGGCACAGTTTCATCTTTACCAGCTTTATTCCAAAGCTATGTATAATATCTGTTATCGCATGATGAACAACAGGGAGGAGGCAGAGGATATCCTTCAGGAAGTGTTTACCGATGCTTTTCTGAAAATTGATACGTTCAGGTATAAATCTTCATTCG
>JAJUGM010000311.1 GCA_029268165.1 Bacteroidota bacterium | reverse complement strand
CTGTGGGCGTGGGCGCTAAAAACTGGAGAATAATTGAACAAATAGCAAAACACATTGATCTGGACTGGGTTATGTTTGCTAATAGCATGACTATTATGCACCATCCTCCCGAATTGTTACACTTTATGAAGCATTTAAATCAAAAAGGAGTTGGAATTATAAATTCTGCTGTTTTTCATGGGGGTTTCCTTACCGGGAGTAACTACTTTGACTATGTTCTGATTAAGCCTGATACACCTCAAAATGTTGCCCGTTTTAAGTGGAGGGAAAACTTTTTTTCGTTATGTAAAGAGTTTGAAATATCACCTGCAGCAGCCTGTGTGAAATTTGCCATGACTCCTCCGGGTGTTGCAGCTGTTTCGTTAAATACATCAAAACCCGAAAGGGTAAAGGACAATGTTGAGCTGGTTATGACTGAAATTCCTGAGGCTTTCTGGAAAGCAATGAAAGAGAATGATTTAATTCATAAGGATTATCCCTATGTAGCTGAGGGCTGATTTTTTTATGAGAATGTTAAATTGAACAATAATCTTATAAATAATTTTTTAGTATTATGGAATATCCGGAAAAAATAACTTACTTTGCTTTCAAGCGATATTGCAAGACGCTGGAATTAAAAAACGATCCCCTTTTAATTGAAAAATACAAAAAAGTACATGAGCCGGGTGCAGCGTGGCCCGAAATTACACAGGGAATGCGCGATATTGGTATTCTCGACATGGAAATATACATTTATGGTACCCGCTTATTTATGATTATGGATACGGTTCCTGATTTTGACCATGAAAAAGATATGGCGAGGCTTGCCAATATGCCACGGCAAAAAGAATGGGAAGCCTTTGTGTCGGAATTTCAGGATGCCTCTGCTGAGGCCAGCGCAAGCCAGAAATGGCAGTTAATGGAACGTATTTATAAAATGAACAGTTGATTATTTTATGAAGATTGACAGTCATCAGCATTTCTGGAAATATAATCTGCAGGATTACGGCTGGATTAATTACAATATGCAAATCCTGCAACGAGACTTTATGCCTGAAGATCTTTTGCCCGAACTGAACAAGTCAGGGTTTGATGGTTCTGTTGCCGTACAGGCAAGGCAATCAATTGAAGAGACAGAATGGCTGCTGCAACTTGCTGATCATTTTTCATTTATTAAAGGTGTAGTAGGATGGGTTGACCTGAGATCACCCCAACTCGAGCAACAACTGGATAACTTTGCGGGTCACCCCCGGTTTATTGGTTTAAGGCATGTAATTCAGGATGAGCCTGATGATAATTTTATGCTCAGCAACCCATTTCTGAAAGGAATTAAAATTCTTGAAAAGTATCATCTGGTGTATGAAATCCTTATTTTCCAGAAACATCTGCCTCAAACCATCGAATTTGTAAGTAAATTTCCCGGCCTCACTTTTGTGCTCGATCATATAGCTAAACCTTTGATTAAGGAAAAAATATATACTCCATGGAAAGAAAGAATTACTGAACTTGCAAAATTTCCTAATGTATATTGTAAGGTTTCAGGTATGGTCACGGAAGCTGACTGGATTAACTGGCAAAAAACTGATTTTCACCCCTATCTTGATGTTGTCTTCAATGCTTTTGGCACTGACAGGGTAATGATAGGCTCTGACTGGCCCGTCTGCCTCCTCGCAGGAAAATATTCTGATGTCATCAGCATCGTTACTGACTATATATGTAGATTTTCAGAAAATGAGAAAAAGGCTGTTTTGGGTGAAAATGCTGTCAAAGTCTATAAACTGTAACTTTAGCTAAAAGTTGAATTCATTTCAATAAATAATCAAACAATAAAAGAATAAACTTATTCTGATGAAAGCATTTTTTATTAAAGAGCCGGGAATTATTACTCTTCAGGAGATAGATGAACCATATATGGGACCTGAAGACGTGCTGATTGAAGTGCGCTATCTTGGATTGTGCGGAAGCGATTTGAATGCATATCGTGGTTTGATGCCTTTGGTCAGATTTCCGCGTATTCCGGGCCATGAAATTAGCGGTACCATTGTTGACAAAGGAAATGCTGTTCCTGAATTTTTAAAAAAAGGCGATTTAGTAACTGTATTGCCTTATACAAATTGTAAAGTATGTCCTGCATGCCGTGCCGGGAGGCCAAATACATGCCAGTTTAATCAGACATTGGGTGTGCAGCGCGATGGCGCACTCACCGAAAGAATTGCCGTGCATTTTGAAAATGTATATATCAGTAAATTGCTGTCTTTAAAGGAACTTGCACTCGTTGAACCATTTAGCGTGGGATATCACGGGATAAACAGGGGACATGTTACTGAAAACGACATAGTTGCTGTTTCAGGATGCGGGACTATAGGTATGGGGGCGCTTTTTGCAGCATTGAGAAAAGGTGCAACAGTTGTGGGAATAGATATTGATGATGCCAAACTTGCGCTGGCAAAAAAATTTGGAGCCAGCTACACTATAAATGCATTAAAAGAAAATGTTGCCAAAACGATTGCCTCAATCACCAATAATGAAGGCGTAAATGTTGCTGTTGAATCAGCCGGAGCACCCGGTGCATTTGTTACTGCTTTAGATATCGTTTGTTTTGCAGGAAGAGTTGTTACCATTGGTTATTCAAAACATGATGTTACAATAAATTCCCAGCAAATTGTAAAAAAAGAGCTGGATATTTATGGCTCACGTAATGCTTTAAGGGTATTTCCTGCAGTCATCAGTATGCTCGAAAAGAAAGAAAAACCCTATTCAGATATAATAACCAAAATTTTTCATTTTAAAGATACCCCTGAAGCATTCAAATATTGGGATGAAAATACGTCAGGCGTTTCTAAAATTCTCATTGAAATGTGATCCTTCTTTTTTGTCAGTTAATCAACATTTTCAAGTATGGTCGGTTTTAATAATAGCGTTGCGGTATCAGGTATTGTTTTACGTATTCATCAACACCTTTTTCCAAAGAATAAAACGCACTGTTAAATCCGGTTTTATTATATAATTTGTCCATTCTGGCTTCAGTAAAATACTGATACTTATCACGAATATCCTCAGGCGTGTCAATAAATTCAATAAGAGGTTCCATTTGAAGTGCAGCAAAAACGGATTTCGTCAAATCAAGAAAGGTACGTGCCCTGCCTGTTCCCAGATTATATAACCCCGATTCGGGCCTTGTTTTGTATAAGTGAAATAATACTTCGCAAACATCCCTGACATAAATGAAATCTCTTTTCTGCTCACCGTCTTTATAATCAGGACGATGTGAACGGAATAATTTCATTTTACCCGTCTGCCTAATCTGATTAAAAGCATGAAAAATTACTGATGCCATACGGCCTTTATGATATTCATTCGGTCCATAAACATTGAAGAATTTAATTCCGGCCCAGAATGGCGGAGTGTGCTTCTGTTGCAGAACCCATTTGTCCAGTTCATTCTTTGATTCCCCGTAAGGATTTAAAGGCTTCAGCTTACTAACAATAGTATGATTATCATCGTAGCCATTTTCCCCTGCTCCATAAGTAGCTGCCGATGATGCATAAATAAGCGGAATCTGATAACGGGTGCAGGTATCCCATACCTTCCTGGTATAACCGGTGTTCAACTCTTCGAAAACCAATCTATTGAATTCGGTTGTATCAGTGCGTGCACCAAGGTGAAAAACAAATTCCACAAGGTTGTAATTTTTAACTAACCATTCAATAAAATGTTCACGGTCAACGGCCTCCTTTATGATTTTATTCTCTATATTTTTTGCTTTGGCCGGAACATTAAATTTATCGACTATAACAATTGATGTCAATCCTTCTTTATTCAGTTTTCCCACCAGATTGCTTCCGATGAAACCTGCTGCTCCCGTAACGATAATCATATTTGTATTAATTTTTTTTACAAAGAAAGGAATTTTTAAAATAAGTAACCATGTGACGAAGTGATGAAGTGACGAAGTGATGAAGTTATGAGATAGGGAAAAGTTATAAAAAAGAATCAATTATAAGGATTTTTTCTGGTTTCTTTGTATTTTTAACTGACTTAAAACCAATTGTTATGAAGAAATTTTTTAAAATCCTTGCAATAGTAATATTAGTGCTTCTGGCACTGATCATCGTTGTGCCCTTTGTATTCCAGGGCAAAATTGTAAAAATCGCCAAAGAGCAGATTAATAAGAATGTTAATGCAAAAGTTGATTTTGAAAAACTTAGGATTTCACTTGTCAAAAATTTTCCGCGTTTGAATGTCAGCCTGAGATCATTTTATGTCGCAGGCATTGATGAATTTGCACAGGATACGCTGCTCAGGTTTAAATCGCTTGATATTTCTGTTGACCTTATCAGCGCAATTCAGATGGAAAATATTAAAATTAAAAAAATAATTCTTGACCAGTCTGTTGTTTATGCTCATATTCTCCCATCAGGCAAAGCAAACTGGGATATTGCAAAAGAAATGGCTGAGGAGGAAGAGGCAGAAGATACAACAGCGGCCGAATTTAATACCAAAATAGAACTGAAACGCCTTGAAATAATTGATGCTGATATTGCTTATCAGGATGACAGCAGT
>JAJUGM010000310.1 GCA_029268165.1 Bacteroidota bacterium | reverse complement strand
TATCGTTTCTGCATGCATTTCCTTATTTATGAATGGCTGGTAGATTTCCTGCATAGTGGCATGTAACAGATTGCCAAACAACGGCATATCTATCTCTTCAACAACCTTACCTGCCTCTTTAAGCGTTAAAATATGTGTGAGATAAAATTTATAGGGACAGTTGATATATTCATTGATAGCACTTGGCGAGAGCCAATGATCATTAGAGGTAACCGTATATCTTCTGAGATGATTTATAATAGTGTCAGTTTTGTTAATAACTATGGGGTTTGCAGGTAATGCATTAATTGATGAATCAAGGTTGAGCTCGTGTAATTTAAATGCTTTGTCATATTTCAACTGATAAATAAACCTGCTTGGTTCGCCTGTAAATAACCCTTCAGACTGCTGGTTAAACACAAGTATTATTTTTCGGGCACGTTGTATCAGCCGGTAGAAATAATAAGCATAAATGGCATCATGGTGTTCGGCCACAGAAAGGCCAAATCCGAACCGCAAATTTCCGGGTATGAATGTAGAAACATGTGAGGGGCGAGGCATTATTCC
Source organism: Bacteroidota bacterium (assembly GCA_029268165.1). Taxonomy (GTDB): domain Bacteria; phylum Bacteroidota; class Bacteroidia; order Bacteroidales; family UBA10428; genus UBA5072. The sequence continues at coordinate 3,998 of JAJUGM010000310.1, read as the reverse complement.
TTCATTCATTGATAATATGATTACATTTTGAAAATCAAGCAGGCGGGTTTCAAGGATTCCCAATATCTGCAAGCCGCTCAGAGGTTCGCCTGAAAAAGGTACTGTCAATCCTTTAAATAATTTTCGGATAATCCCAAATAATATTTTTGGTGAAACCTTAAGTTCAGTCTGCGGCAAAATATCAGCAATACGAAAAATACTGTTTAAGGCATGGTTCAGGAATTCGAGCTGCAGATAGTCATCCTTTCGGACCCCGGTTTTAATTATATTTTGAATGGTGAGTTGCAGAATATCAGCAAGCATGGCAAGTATATCTGCAGCATGATCAGCATCGCGGAAAAACAATTCCATGCCCTTATACTGCTTTATTTCATCAATACTAACGTATATTTTGTTTTTAGTATTAATCTCCTCAATGAACTTTTCAACTGATTCCCGGTAAAAATTAAATATGAAAGGGTGACTGATCAAGGCCACCACTTCTTTATGATAGAAGGCTTTAAAATTGTCCTGTTGACTAATTGTATTACTGTAAAGCGAACAAATTAATTCTGTGAAAGCATATACAGAAGAAGCCTGAAATGGATATCCCATGCTGATATTAACTTCTTTTATATCATCCGGAACAGAATACAGCACGGACATCATTAGCCTTTCATCAGGGAGGACAATGGCAGTCTGCTTTAAATCGGAACTCCCGGTTATGCCTATTTTTTTAATCAATGATGGAAGAATTTTTGCCTGGGCAACTGAAGAGGATACAGGTAAAACAGTAATTTCCTTATTGTCTGATACGAGATTATTAAAACTAACCGGCAGCTTCTCTGACGGAAAGCGTTTGAGATTTTCCCTGACAAATAAGCCGGCCTCATGCCATTCATTCTTTATATAGTAATCGTCAAAATCCCAGAAGAAAAGTGCTTTATTAATTTTCCGGAGATGCGAGAATAGGATCTCTTCGCATTTGTTTAAAGCATTAAAGCCTACAAAAACATACCTCTCAAAACGGAGGGAAAGGCTTTTATCTTTAATAATCTCTTCTGCAACATCACGATACATCATTCCTTCAAAAGCCATATTTTTTTGTTTCAGCCTTTCTTTGAAGGAGATATATAGCTTAAGCAACAAATCCCAGAATCTGAGGAAATTTTCACGGGTTTGTGATGGCTTTCCTCCTGAAAAGGAACTCCAGAATTGTCTTATAGCATTTAACTGGTTTTCTGATAAATAAGTATAACCGTAATCTAAAGATTTCAAATCAGCCAGATTTTTGAATAAATCAGCTGCATTAACCATGTTCTTATCAATGTCATCGAAATCAGCCAGCAATATCTCACTGTAATTAAAAAAATCATCAATATTCTCTGAAGTACCTGAGATTTCTTTGTATGCTAAGAACAATTCAAAGATAAGCTGAATTCTATCAGTCAGAACAAGCCCGGATAAATCACCTATCAGCTCTGTAATAGTACGGTATGCAGGTGCCCACACAGGCTTGCTATTAGTGTGTTCGCTTATATAATGACTAAAGAATAAGCGGGCTCTTTTATTCGGAAATACAACACAAATATCAGAGAGGTTGTGCCCGAACTGCTCAAGCAATACCCTTGCTACCTCTTTCAAAAAAGGCGATATATGTGATTCATGAATCATGATTTCAAAAGCTTGCTGATAAAATTAAGATTTTGGGAAATATTTTATTTCAATCAGCATGTTCAAACACAAAAAAATTTGACGAACAGATCAAATTTTACTTAACATTTGTAGTTTAAAATTCGTATATAAATAAAAGGGCTTTTATTATGGCATAGAATTTGGGTTAATAATTATCAGGAATAAAACAGAAAGCCATGAAAAAAATAGTTGGTATATTATCAATAGTTTTGATACTTCTGACGGCAGGTTGTGAATACGACCCGCATGCGGGTTTCTACATATCAGGCAATCCTGTTGAAGTATATGAAACAGTTTATTTCACCAACACATCGAGCAATGCTGATGCATATTACTGGGACTTTGGCGATGGCACATTTTCAACAATACCAAATCCGTCACATATTTATGAACAGCCCGGGCGCTACCTGATAACACTTGAAGTAAGGAAGGGTGCTGATGAAATAGACCGCGCCAGTATGTATATTGATGTCATTTCAACCTCACTTGAGATTGAAGTATTGGAATACTTTGACAGGTATCCGGTACCCGAAGCCAGTATTATGCTTTACACAACATTATACGACTGGGATCATCAGACAAATCCGTTATTTGACGGTATGGAATGGATAACTGATGCATACGGCATGGTGCTGATACATGGCTTGCGGCCATTGGAGTATTACGTAGATATCTGGCATCCGACTCATAACAATTATTTACTTGCCGAAGAAGATATTAATAATGTTAAAACCGATCCGCTGATCAGAGGCGAAGTAAATGCCTACACTTTTTATGTTGATTATGTTGGCAGTGTAAGCAGGAAAGATGGGAAAGAAATAGCCCAATATAAGATTGTAAAAATTGAACGTAAAGATCCGGGCAGACTTGCCCGATAAAAATATTGCCCGCGAAAGGGTGTTAAGCTAATGGTAGCTATGCAGTAAAACCGTCTCAGACTTAAACCTGAGACGGTTTTTTGATGTCCTAACTAAAAAACAATATTTTGATAAAAATTTCATTGAATAATTTTTATATTTGCACTCCGTTTTGCAGAGATATCAGATGGATATGCAAGCTGCCTGGATGGCGGAATTGGTAGACGCGCTAGTTTCAGGGACTAGTGTTCGCAAGGACGTGCAGGTTCGAGTCCTGTTCCAGGCACAAAAACAAGGCAAAAAATATAATTATTGATTTTGAAAATTCTATTCAAAATTTTTAATTTAGAAGTCCTTAACGCCCAGGTGGTGGAATTGGTAGACACACCAGCTTGAGGGGCTGGCGCCGTAAAAAGCGTGCAAGTTCGAGTCTTGTCCTGGGCACATATTATAATAGCCAAAAACCGTTATTTTTAAATATATTACTCACCAAAACAATAATTTACTAAATCATGTTCGGAAAGCAAATCAAAACTCACTATCTCCTGTTATTTATTTTCCCGTTATTCTTTATGATTATTCAAATTCTGCTTAAAACAGAAATTAAATATTTTTTTCTTACTATTGCTGACCCTGTTTATGCGTATTTATTCAACGGATTACAGGTGGCTCAGGGTAATTTTGAGACCGGCCTGATCCTACATCCGGGAATAATCATGCATTGTTTTACGGGTTTGAATATTTTTATTATCCATCTCTTCAGAAGTGATATTCCTATTGCTCAAGATGTAATAACCAATTCCGAATTTTATCTGAGCATCATAAGTTATGAAATAATTGCTTTAAATACCATTGCATTATTCTTACTTGGGCATAAATCTTACAAAAACCACAACAACATTGCTTTATCCTGCGCATTGCAGTTTACACCATTTATTTCATTACAGGGAATCAGTTCCGGTTCAGTTATCATGATCGAGCCATTTTTACTGTTTATCGAAATACTATTATTAATTATTATATCAAAGTATGCATTCGATATTTCAAATAAAATAAGCTTTAACGATTTAATATTTGCTTCTTTTCTGGTTGGTGCAGGTATTGCAGCCAAAGTTGTTTTTATTCCACTGATTTTTTTACCATTATTTTTGATAGACAGAATAAGGAAAAAAATTATGTATCTTTTATTAATAATTGTCTTTTTTGTTACTATAATAATTCCGTTTTATAAAGTCCTTCCCCATTTTTTTAATTGGATTAAAAATATTTTTCTCCATACCGGAAATTATGGGTCGGGTGAATCAGGTATAATAAATGCAGAAAACTTTTTTCAGAATTTAAGATTAGCATTTTCGCACAATTATATTTTTTCAGCAGGTTTTATTCTGATGCTTTTAACTGTATTCGTTGTTCTTTTGCCTTCATACAGACAAAATATTAAAAGCAATGATGTTAAGGTGTTGTCCG
>JAJUGM010000309.1 GCA_029268165.1 Bacteroidota bacterium | reverse complement strand
GTAACTGCGCTCAATAATATGCCTGCAGATAAAAAAATGGCTGCAATTTTCAACCGGTTAGTCCTGAAATGAATAATAGCTTTTTTAAACAAAATGACTGAGGAAATCATGGAAATAATATATGCCATAAACGAATAGGCTATGGGCATAGCAACTTTCATGCATGGATATGCTGCACGGCTCGGCTTAGGAATAACCCTGATAAGGAACCATATTAAAGATGCTAATCCAATTAGGCAAAAAGGAAGAAAGGTAAAAAAGTCAGGATTTTTTAAAGATACAATTCTGCCGTTTTCAGTGTTTCTTGCAAACAACTTTGATATTAGTCTGGAATTTTTCATTTGTAATAATAAAAAAAATGCATAACCATAGTTATTTGTTGAAAATTTTACTGCAATATATCAATATTCATTTTAAAATCCTATGAAATAAAGCAATAATTAAAATCTTCCTTACATTTGAAATCTGATTATCTTTGTATTTTATTCTGAAAAAATACAGAAATTATTTTTATCTGATATAAAAAGTATTATACATGGCAATAGGTGATATTTTAAAAAAATTTTTCGGCAGTAAATCTGAAAGGGATATTCGCGAGATATTGCCGACTGTTGAAAAAACAAATGCTGAATTTCTTAAATTACAGGATTTAAGTAATGATCAGCTGCGTGAAAAAACCTGGCAATTAAGAAGACGGGTTATTGAATCAATAAAGGAAGAAGAAGGAGAAATTGCATCAATAAAATCAAGGATAGAAAACGAAAATATTGATATTGAAGAGGTTGAGAGTTTATATGACCGTATTGAGGAAATTGAAAAAGTTATTATTGAAAAACTTGAGCAGAAACTTGATGAAATATTACCTGAAGCTTTTGCAATTGTTAAAGAAACGGCAAGGCGTTTTAAAGAGAATGAATATCTGGAAGCCACAGCTACTGATTTTGATAAAAATCTTGCTGCAAGCCGTAAGAGTGTTCAGATACATGGAGATAAAGTGCGGTATTACAACACATGGATAGCCGGAGGGTCTCAGATAACCTGGGATATGGTTCATTATGACGTGCAATTGATCGGAGGCGTTGTTTTACATCAGGGAAAGATAGCTGAGATGGCAACCGGTGAAGGCAAGACGTTGGTAGCAACGCTCCCTGTTTTTCTTAATGCGCTGGCTGGCCGTGGTGTTCATGTAGTTACTGTGAATGATTACCTGTCTAAACGTGACTCTGAATGGATGGGGCCTATTTATGAATTTCATGGCCTTTCAGTTGATTGCATAGACAAACATCCGCCAAACTCAGAAGCAAGGCGCAAGGCATATCTTGCCGACATTACATACGGAACCAACAATGAATTTGGTTTTGATTATCTGCGCGACAACATGGCTATTAGTCCGCATGATCTGGTACAGCGGAAACATCACTATGCTATTGTTGACGAGGTTGATTCGGTGCTGATTGATGATGCCCGCACACCGTTAATTATTTCAGGTCCTGTGCCGCGGGGTGAAAACCAGGAATTTGAAGAGCTTAAGCCGCGTGTTGAAAAACTTGTCAATGCCCAGAAGAACCTTGTCACCTCAATATTGGCTGAAGCAAAGAAACTGATATCCGAAGGTAAATCAGAAGAAGGCGGTTTCAAACTATTACAGGCGTTTAAAGGATTGCCAAAGAATAAAGCACTTATAAAATTTCTGAGTGAGCAGGGGAACAAAGCCTTACTACTAAAAACTGAGAACTTTTACATGCAAGAGAACAGCAAAAACATGTACAAAGTAACTGATGAGCTATATTTTATAATTGATGAAAAACTTAATTCAGTTGAGCTCACCGAAAAAGGAATTGATCTGATTACCACATCAGCAGAAGATGCCAGCTTTTTCATAATGCCTGATATCGGCTCAGAAATTGCCGAAATAGAAAAATCAAACCTTCCGGTTGAAGAAAAAATGGCAAGGAAGGATAAATTACTGCAGGATTATGCTACGAAATCTGACCGAATTCATACGATAAACCAGTTATTAAAGGCCTATACCATGTTCGAAAAAGATGTCGAATATGTGGTTATTGATAATAAAGTTAAGATTGTTGATGAGCAAACCGGCCGAATTCTTGAGGGAAGAAGGTATTCCGAAGGCCTGCACCAGGCTATTGAAGCAAAAGAGCGTGTTAAGGTTGAAGCAGCCACACAGACATTTGCCACTATTACCTTGCAGAACTACTTCAGGATGTATCATAAGCTTGCAGGGATGACCGGTACGGCTGAAACTGAAGCAGCAGAATTCTGGAATATATACAAACTTGATGTGGTGGTAATTCCCACACACCGGAAAATGATCAGGGAAGACCGTGAAGATCTGGTATATAAAACCAAACGTGAAAAATACAATGCGGTTATTGATGAAATTGTAAATTTAAACAAACAGGGAAGGCCTGTTCTGGTGGGGACAACATCGGTAGAAATTTCGGAGCTTTTAAGCCGGATGCTTAAAATGAAAGGGTTAAAGCATAATGTATTAAATGCCAAGCAGCACCAACGTGAAGCAGAAATAGTTGCTGAGGCCGGTAAAAGTGGCACCATCACGATAGCTACCAATATGGCCGGACGTGGTACGGACATTAAACTTACCGAGGAAACGCGAAAAGCCGGTGGCCTGGCAATTATAGGTACCGAAAGACATGAATCACGCCGGGTTGACCGCCAGTTACGAGGCCGGTCGGGCAGACAGGGCGATCCCGGAACATCACAGTTTTATGTTTCGCTTGAAGATGACCTGATGCGTCTTTTCGGTTCCGACCGTATTGCCGGTATTATGGACAGGTTAGGTCTTAAGGAAGGAGAGGTTATTCAGCATCCTTGGATATCAAAATCTATTGAGCGTGCCCAGAAAAAAGTTGAAGAAAATAACTTTGGAATACGTAAGCGTTTGCTTGAATATGATGACGTTATGAATTCCCAGCGTGAAGTTATCTACACCAAACGCCGCAATGCATTATTCGGAGGTAAAATACAGGTAGATATTGCCAACATGATGTACGACGCATGTGAAAGTATTGTAAACCAGTATCACGGGCAGGTTGATTATAATGAATTCTGTTATGAAGCGATGAGAACACTTTTTGTGGAGCCATCTTTTAATGCATCCGATTATCTTAAATTGTCCCAGCTGGAAATTACCGAAAGCCTTTATCATTCAGTCCGGGAAGCCTATAAGCGGAAACAGGAGGCCATTGCAAAACAGGTATATCCGGTAATTAAAGATGTTTTTGAAAAACAGGGGAAGGTATATGAAAACATTGTTGTACCAATCACCGATGGCACCAAGTTGTTTCATGTACTGACCAATCTTGAAAAAGCATATAAAACCAGGGGGGAGGATTTAATGAGGTCCTACGAAAAATCAATTGTGTTGGCCCTCATTGATGATGCGTGGACTGAACACTTGCGCGAACTTGACGACCTGCGCCAATCGGTACAAACAGCTACTTATGAACAGAAAGACCCTTTACTTATTTACAAATTTGAATCATTTGAATTATTTAGCAACATGCTTGATACAATTAACAAGCAGGTTGTCGGTGTGCTTTTAAAAGGTCAAATACCCGTCCAGGATACCGCGGATGTGCAGAAAGGACAGGCCCCGAAGCGCACCGATTACAGCCGGATGGAAGCCAGCAAAAGCGAATTTCGTTCTGGTATGACTGAAGGAGGTCTTCCCGGTGGAAGAAGGGATGAAAAGGTACAACCAGTGAGAGTGGAAAAGAAAGTTGGCCGGAATGAATTATGCCCTTGCGGCAGCGGTAAAAAATACAAACACTGCCACGGCGCAGCAAGCATGGCAGCAAAAATATGAGGAAAACTTCAAAGCCCCGGACTCAGTAGGTTAAAAAGTTTAAATAATTGATATACACACATTCTTTTAATCATTTAGGTATTGCATAATTTTTCATATTATTGTTGTATATCTATCATTCAGTATTTTATGTTTCTGTGAAAAAATTGGTAGCGGAAAAAAGTCAAACTACTTAATTGTATTCAATTTTATTTAAATATCTTAGCTTAATCTTAATCTCATTAAGCTATGAAAAAGTGAAGAAAATGCCTGTCGCAAATCAGGCTCATTTATCAGCAATAAAAAGTAAATGTTTCCTGTTCATTGCTGATTAAAGTATAATTTATTAATATTTTTTAGAATGTTTATTACTCTATTTCCAATAGCTATCCGATACGATCGGAGTGAAATAGTTAAATAATTGAAGTGAAATTTACATGTTAAACTAAATCTTTTTTAAAATGAAAAAGTTTACAACAATTTTTATTTTCTTTTTATTATGTGAGTTTATGATAAATGCACAAGTGTGTTATAATAGTCGGTTCTGTTATACTACACAAATGCAGAATAGAATGTTTAAGTCATCTGAAATACATCAGCTTCTTACTGAAGATATTAAATTTCAAAAAGAATCTATTAATGAAAGTAAATTACTAAAGCGCCATTGCTATACGATTACAAATAATAATCAATTAAAATCTACGCGGGAACAAAAATTCTTAT
>JAJUGM010000308.1 GCA_029268165.1 Bacteroidota bacterium | reverse complement strand
GAAGCCATACACAGAGGCTGGTATATTGGTGCCTGGGGAGGAGATGATGTACACGATGAGAACTGGGGACTAAACCCTTTTAATGTGGCTGTTCTTGCTGAAGGTTTAACGAGAAATGAACTTACGGATGCTCTGAAATCAAGACGGTTTTATACTACACTTGACAAAAACCTTCAAATGTCATTTAAACTCAATGGCAGCGAAATGGGAAGCCGTGTTGCAGCCGGAAATTATCAGGGGGAAATTCGGTTACATGATGCAGATCATGAGTTTTTCACCAGTATTAAACTTATCCGTAACGGACAATTATCGGAGGTATATGAAATTTTTGACACCTTACCGGTAATTCCGTTTGTGGTAAATTCATCTGATAACGATTATTTTTATATAATTATCCGTCAGCAGGACGGCGATGAAGCAGTAAGTTCACCCATATACATCAACAGCTTTGTTCCGGTAAATAATATTCCATATGTTGACATTATCTATCCATCAGATAATCAATACCTTTTTCCCGGAACCATTGAAATTCAGGCAGATGCATACGATACCGACGGATACATAAAGCGTGTATCATTCTATGTAAATAATCAATATATCGGATCAGATACGGAACCGCCATATTTAACAGTCTTTAATGCAATCTCAGGTGGCTTCTATTCCTTTCAGGTTGTGGCTTTCGATGATAAAAACACTGCTTCATGGAGTCATCCTTCGGGGTTTTACATAAACGGTACTTCACTTACTGATAATTATTTGATTAGGCCTGAAGCAAAAATTGTTTTATATTACAGAAATTACAGACCGGTTGTGTATATTGAAGGACTGTCAGGGACTGAAACAGTACAGGTAGTTGAATTAAGCGGACGTATAATCGCAGAATTCAGAATTAATCCTTATGAACATATTGAATTGTCAAACTTAATGAAAGGATTTTATCAGGTTTCACTAAAAAATCAACCTGCAATCAATGCAACCAAAATGATGGTGCCCTGAATTAATTTATGCGCTAAATCTTAATATATTAAACCCGGATTAGTCATTAGGAGCAAAGCAAACTAATGACTTAACTAGGTTTAACCCCGATTTGTCATCGCAAAACATTAATATTCAAAGATAAAACAACAGGTTTTACCTGTGGTGGTTTTTAGAAAAATAAGGCTAATGACAAATCGGGGATTAACGCATTGACACCTCTACACATTATCACTTTATCACTCAAAACGTTTCAACAAACTTTATAATCAGCTTTGTATAATTTTCAAAGGCAGCCAGGCTCAGGGCTTCTGCTTTATCGTATATGTCGTGATAAGCTTTGCTTCCACCCAGCGTATAAATATAAAAGCATGGTACACCTTGTCTGTAAAACGGGCAATGGTCGCTGTTACATGCCTCACCTCTGCTTTTAATATCAGGCAGTAACTTTTCTTTATTATTGATTTCCGTGAGTCTTTGAAAGGCATCTTTGAAAACCGAGGCATTAACAACAGTAATGCCTTCTTCTCCTGTGCCAGCCAGATCAAAATTTATCAGGAATTTCATTTTTGACAGGTCAAACAACGGATACTGGGCATAATAGCTGGCACCAACCAGTCCTAATTCTTCTGCTGATGTAGCTATGAAGAGAATGCTATAATCAGAAGGATGAACGGCAAAATACCTCATCAGGCTGAGCATTAATGCGATCCCTGAGGCATTGTCGTTGGCTCCGGGGAAATAAGTATCCTTCCCCATTAAACCCAGATGGTCATAATGTGCTGTGAAAACAACAAATGAATCGGGCTTCATTTTGCCTTTGCAATACCCAATGATATTCCTTGTCCTTTTGTCTTCGAGATAACGGTTTTTGATATTTATAACTGCCGTATATTCATTACAAGGCTTAAAAGCCCTGTTTGTAATTATCCATGGTTTTTCAAAGCATTGCGAAGAAATACCCCATGTCAGTTTGCCTGAAATGAATTCAATTACACCCGCAAAATTATGGCCTGTATCTTTTGCCAGGTTATCTCTGAACATGGTGATTATTCTTTTCTGTAAATCATTTAATGAGTCGGTATTTGTCATGTGTAACAGCAGGAAATCATTTGATGATACTATGGCCAATTTTTTATCTGCAGCACCGGATATTATGTCTGAAGGCTTTATTTCGATGATATTGAATTTGCCTTTTATTTCACACGATGCAGGTTCAATAATAAAGTCAGTTCCCGGTTCAAACCGGATGTCATTAATTTCCAGACTGGCTTTAGACGGAAAAGTATTGACAGAAATGCCAAACCATTGTCTGGTCACAGCTATGCCATGTAGTTTAAATTCTTTTTCTAAATATTTTGCTGCTTTGTTGATTCCGTTATTTACATAACCTCTTCCGGACATCCGGGCTGAGGAAAGTTTGCTGATAACTTCCTTTGCATAGGCGTTATTCTGTGCTTTCATTTCGATGCACAGAAACAACAATAAAACAACTATCTTGCTTTTCATCGAATAAGTAAATTTCAAAACCAATATCCTATGTTAAAATAGGTAAGAAGACTTTTATGTGCATTGGAAGCCATAAAAGTAATTTCAACAGGGCCGATAATGCTGTTATTGCCTAAGGTAATCCCAAAACCCAGCAGGTTATTCTCACGCTTAAATAATTCATTTGTTGTCCATGAATTAGAGGCAGCATTAGCCCTGAATACAATATAATTGTTGCGCCAGAAGTTATATTGAAGATTTAATCCTGCCCCTGCAAGCATCCGGTTATTAATCTGCATAAAATCGAGGCCGGTAAATGAAATAAGGCCTTTGTGGCGCATCTGGTTCATGCCTCCCATATACATCTGGTAAATCCATATATTGGTATCGGCACTGGAATATGCTGTAAAAAGGCTGGGTTTAAGTGCAACTTTTTTTATTAAAGGTATGGCCTGTTCATACCGGAAATTAAAGAAGTGCACCGGTTGATTACCGGATGTATTGATAAATTTATATATAACAGATGATCTGCTTCCGTGATTTGAAGGGTAATACGGGTCATTATACCTGTCAATGTCGAGAAAAAGATACCCGTTGAAAAATGAACTGGTTTCTTTGTCCTGCATAATTTCACCTACCACCGGCTTTAAATAGGCATATTCGAATTCAAAGCCTCCGCCCAAAGCAACCGAATTCATAAAAATAGATTGTGTATATAGCCGGGCCGCATAATTATTAAAATCAATTGTAGCAATTTTCCGGTCTTTATTATACAGGTACACATCCATGTTGAGCCCTTCAAATTCAATTCCGAATCCTGGCTTGCTGCCATTATTTTTGAAATAGGAAGCCAGCATGCGTGGATTATCCCCCAGTTTCAGGCTTACCGAAAGCTTTGATCCGTCAAAGAGCAGGTTTCTGTATGCCATATTCAGAATGATGGAAGACCTGAAATCGGTATTATAATTGATTCCCACCCTAAGCAATCCGCCTTCTTTTTCAGTAACACGGATGATGAGCCTTACAGTATGCCTGTTTGATGAATTCTCTAGGGGTTGTAGTTCATAAGTAACTTTTGAAAAATAAAGGCTTGAATAGGCATTGTTAATGGCCTGTTCCAGGTCGGCAGGATGAATCCAGTTTCTGGGTTCAAGTTGCAGCTTGCCCATTAACAGTCTTGAAGATACTCTATTGAGTCCGGTTACCTGTATTTCCTTAAGATATAATGAATCGACATTAAGGAATGTGGCTTTGCTGTATGAATATGCATAATAGCGTTTAAGGGAGTCGCTTAGTTTTCTGAGTTCAGGTAATAATTTTTGTGCTGCCTTTTCACCTCGTGCAATCAGCGTATCAGCCCTGTTAAAATCAGACCCGCTTAAACCGGTAAGGTCAGGCATAATCAGGATATCACACATTTCACGGTTAGCTCTTATTTTGGGCTCCGACATGCTGATAATTGTTTGTTCAAATACCTTAAATACATCATAGGTTTCAGGCACTTTAGTGGTCAGAAAGGCAACGTCAACCCCTATAATAATGTCAGCCCCCATTTTTTTCAGATGGTCGGCCGGAAAGTTATTGATAACGCCGCCATCAACCAGCAGTAGCGTGTCAATTTTGACAGGGGCAAACAGAGAAGGAATAGCCATACTTGCCCGCATGGCCGAAGGCAGATAACCATTGCTGATAACAATTTCCCTGCCCGAAATAATATCCATGGCAACGCACAGATATGGAATCTGAAGTTGATTGAAATCCCTTACCTGATAAACCGGAAAGCAAAGTTTATTAAGCAGGTTCTCGATATTCTGGCCTGCTATTATTCCTGAGGGTATTTTAAGACCCCTGGTACTCAATGGGAATGATACAATAAAAATGTCTTCTTCTTCTTTCTCTTCCATGGACAAGTCGGTGCGTAAGATGTTATCCGTAAGCAGTTTAGGCCAGTTCTGACTGATTGTAAGTTTTTCGAGTGTTTTGGCATCGTAACCCATAGCATAGAGTCCTCCAATAATTGCTCCCATACTGGTACCGGCAATATAATCAACAGGTATTTGGGCTTCCTCGAGCACCTTAAGCACCCCGATATG
>JAJUGM010000307.1 GCA_029268165.1 Bacteroidota bacterium | reverse complement strand
TGGACTCAGCCTTATCAGTATGCGCGGTATGATGCTATGCCTTGTTTTATATATTTTTGATTTCTATTATAATTATTCACGATTTAAAAAAGAAAACTTTAGTGCTAAATTGATTATTTCCATTATAGCTTACTTACCAGCGGCAGTCATATCACTGTTGTATTTAGCATATCATTATTTTGAGAAAGGCTGGATTGGTTATCATCCTGATTCCCCATGGGCTTCGTGTTTTGAAAAAGTTGATTTTTCAGGTTTCGTCCGTAATATCTTTATATTGCTATGGAGATTGGCTGACTATGGAAGAATATTTTTATGGATAATATTTATAGGCACTTTAATTATATCATTCCAGAAAGCCAAATTTAATGCAGGACTAAAAAATTTACTGATCCTTAGTTCTTTATTAATATTACTTTTCCCAGTTTCAATGCTGATGCACAGGAATCTGCTGGGACATAGATACCTTTTGCCTGCATACTTGATGTTTTCTCTTTTAACATCCTATATGATTTTTGAAATATTTCCATACAAAAAATTAAAATATCTACTTTTTGGCATTATTACTGCAGGATTAATTACAGGCAACGTATGGATTTATCCCGAGAAAATTGCCCAGGGATGGGATTCAACACTTGCACACATACCATATTATAAATTAAGAAATCAGATGTTGACATATATAAAACAAAAATCTATACCTTACACTGAAATCGGCACTGAGTTTCCTAATCTAGCTACCTTTAAGTATATTGATCTGGCAGCTGAGGATATTGGCTTCGTGAAAAAAGACTTGAAATCAAACCGGTACATTTTTTATTCAAATATTATGAATGATTTCACTGATGAAGAAATTGATATTTTGCATAATAAATGGATTATTGAGAAAGAGCTTAAATTATTCGGGATTAAAGTAATTTTATTCATAAATCCGGATAGAAGCTAAAAATTGTATTTAAATCGCATAAATCCTAAATCAAAAGTCTGCTTGCATTTAACTCCGTTTGCATCTGGAAATTTTCCGCTAAATACCTGAAGGTATAATGAAAAATCAAGATTATCAGCAAGTGAATAGGTTATGGATGGACCTGCATAATAACCGTTAATTTTCGGGAAATACATAGCAGCCAGACTTCCATTTAACAAAGGATTAAACGGATAACTCATCTGAATAAAAAAATTATATTCAGTGAAGGACAGATTTTTAACGCTCATCGGGCTTGAGTAAAATGCAAGGAAATTATGAATCCCTGAACCTTTTGGCAGTTGTCTGTATAAAGCCTCAATTTGCAAAAACAAAGAATTGGAAAAAGAATAATCAAACCCAAGTGAAATAAGAAATAAACCCGAAGTGTCGGTAAATTGCCTGTATGGGTGAAAATATCCGGCTTCCCCTCTGAAAGCAACCGAAAAAATATTACCCGACCAACCCAAACCTAATGTCACGTCTTCACTATTTAATATACCGGCCAATAACTGAATATCATAACCATAGGTGTTAAAACGATACAAACCAGATGCTGTTATTTCACCTGAGCTGTCTGCTTTTATAGCCATTTCGGCAACTGATGTAATCCCGGGATAATACTGAATTCTTATGGCATCACTGCCTGGGCGTTCAGGGTAATCAAAATCAAAAAATGAGTATGTGTTAAAAATATCATTTGGATTCCAAACCAAAGTCTGTCCCCAGTTAATCCGTTGGCGTCCAATGGTTATTTCAAGTTTTTTATTGGTATACTTAAGCCAAAACCGGTCAATCGCAATGTTAAAAATATATGATTTACCTTCTGCTATATTGAAAGATGCATCAAGAATACCCTTATCTTTACTCATCTCTTTCGAATAATTGTCATCTAAACTATTTTTTATCATATCACCATAAACAATCCTGTTGCGTAATTCTGCATTAAAGGTAAATGAATTAACCGGTCGCCAGGTAAAATTTAAACGGTTATGCAACATATAGTCTGTAATCCAGTAATCTTTCAGCGAGTCAATTAATATCACTGAGTTCATGCTAGAAATATAACCATTTAACTCCCAGTTTTTTACTTTTTCCTTTTCCTGAGCATGAATTCGGTATAAAAGTAGTTGTAAGATTAGGAAAATATAAGTTGGCTTCATGTTGTTTTCAAAATACCCTTATTATCCTCTTTTTTCATCATTAATTATCTTTCCATCTTCAATAGTAATAACTCTTCGTGCTTTTTTCATTACTCTGGCATCATGGGTTGAAAAAACAAAAGTAATATTTTCGTCCTGATTCAGTTTCAGCATTATATCCAGCAGATTTTCCGCACTCTTTGAATCGAGATTTGCTGTGGGTTCATCAGCCAGAATAAATTTAGGTTTTGAGGCCAATGCTCTGGCTACAGCTACCCTCTGTTGCTGTCCTCCCGAAAGTTTTGAGGGCCGACTGTCAATGCGATCACCTAACCCTACCGCTTCAAGCAATTCAATCGTACGTTTCTCTCTTATTTTAAAGGGTACTTTTTGCATCTGCATAATAAATTCAACATTTTCTCTGGCTGTTAAAACCGGTATCAGGTTATATGACTGAAAAACAAAACCAATATTGTGCAACCTGAAATCAATAAGTTTCGAACCTTTTAAATTACATATATTAATTCCGCCAATCATAATCTCTCCTTCTGTTGGTTTATCAAGCCCACCGATAAGGTTTAATAAGGTTGTTTTACCCGAACCTGAGGGACCAACTATAGCCATGAACTCGCCCTCCTCAACCTTCAGGCTTACGCCGTTAATAGCAATAACCCGTACCTCAGAGTCATTATAAATTTTTACTACGTTACGGATATCAATTACATTCATGATATAAATTTTAAAAAGTTATAATTATTCTGTTCTTAAAGCCTCCACCGGATTTAGTTGTAATGCTTTCCTTGCCGGCCAGATAGATGATAAAATTCCTGTAATAATTACCAGTAATGTAACGCCAATATAAATATCAAAGGAAATAGCGGGGTAAATTATTGAAGCATATCCGATAGCTTCAAGTCCCTGAGCCCACATACTCAGATTAATGCCTGTTTTACCTAAATGATATATTAATATGCCACTTATCAGCATACCAACAAAGGCACCTGTAAATGTGAGCATAACCGATTCAAACATAATCATAATAAATACCTTGACTTTATTCATCCCTATGGCCATCAACATTCCTATCTCCTTTACCCTTTCGAGCACTGCCATTAACATGGTATTGATGATGCCAAAAGATAAGGCTAAAAGGAATATACCTACATAAATAAAATCCAATATTTTCATGAAATCGTTATAATATGATAAATCAGGTGAAATTTCTTTCCATGACATTACATTTTGTTCAGGTAGTTTTTCTTTGAGTATAGAAGCCACGGTTACTGCATCATTCCTGCTTTTTGCAAGAAGCGCAATTTCATGGTAGTCCGTTTCTTTTATATTCAGAGCCTTTTTAAGTTCTCCTGCCCTCACAAAAGCTGTAATTCCATCAAACATATCATTGCTTGTGTCAAATATCCCTTTAAGCCTGAAAGTTTCAAATACCAGTTCCCCTTTCGAATTTTGTAATGTAACGGTAAGTTTTGCTCTTAATCTGTAAAAAGCAAAATGATTTATCAGATTATACATATCTTTTTTGTTGTATTCCAATCCTAAAACGTTTTTCAGGGCAATCTCAAATTCTTTACGTGTGCGATACCTTTTTCCTGAAAGACTTTGCAACTTTTTCTTCAGGTTTACATCAAAAGAACCTAATTTTTCTTCAGTAATTTCATAATTCAGTAATTTAAGATCCTCAGCCGCCTTACTTCCTAAAATCATAGCCGGTAACCCTTTTTCATCTTCAAAATATTCCCCGGCAATTATTTTTTTGTGGATGTCTGTAACTGTCCTCTCTCTTTCAGGATCAATGCCTTTTATAATTAACCCCGAAGAAGCCCAGTCACTCTGAGCCATACCAAATACTTTAACTCTGGGCGCAAATGACTGAATTCCAGGAGTTGCACTTATAAAATCTTCAACTTTTTTATAGTTAGTAATAGTAAACTGCATCTCCTCATTCAGTAAATAATCAGGATTATGAATCTGAACATGTGAAATCTCATAATGAAGAGCATCATGAATACGCTGGTTTATCCATCCGGTCATAAATCCAACAAGAAAAACCCCGCTGAAAACACCAATCATTACAGCAAAAATTACCACCAGACTACGTACTCTATTACGCCATATATTTTTCCATGCTATTGACCATATCATATTGTCTGTATTTAGAATTTTATTTCGATCTTATGGCATCAACTTCACTTAATGTAAATATTTTACGCAAAGGATAGATACAGGAAAAAATGACCATCAAAGCAACAATTAAGCCCTGCCACAACACATAGGAATCAATCCATTCCAGAGGCATCAGAGGTTCAAACCCCATTTCTTCCATAATCCGGGCCAGGTCTCCTGTAAGCCTTACCGGATATTCGCTGCCCAGATATAATAATGGGATACTTAATAGGATACCTGATAGAACACCCATTATACCCATAAAAAACATTTCCAGT
>JAJUGM010000306.1 GCA_029268165.1 Bacteroidota bacterium | reverse complement strand
TATTGCTTTAATAATGATAAACCTGACAGGTTATGTTGCATCCGGACAGGTGGATGAAGAATCATATCAAAAGGAGGTAAAAAATGATGAAATAAAAACGATATTTTCGCGGGGTAACGCTATTGGCGGATACGGTGAGTTATCTATGCTATATTCGCAGATTAACAGCCGTGACGCATTTATTTTTGGAGCCCGGGGCGGAGTAGTAATGGGCCACGTTATGACACTCGGGCTGTGCGGTTCGGGTTTCTTTACCGATACATACTGGAGTGAAGGAATTCAGGAAAATATTACACTGGCAGGCGGCTATGGCGGTTTGTTTTTTGAACCCATTTTATTGCCCAGATGGCCGGTACATCTTGCTTTTCCTGTAACCATAGGCGTCGGCGGTCTGGCAGCTGCAAGAGTTGATGAAATTGATGATGATTATGATGATGAGCATTACAACCTCGAAGCATCCGATGCCTTTATGCTGGCCGAACCCGGCGTTGAACTTGAACTGAACATAACACGTTTCTTCCGTTTCAGCATCGGAGCTTATTACCGTTATACCACAAATATTAACCTGAATGTTGGCACGGAGAGGCTTCCTTCAGATGTGCTCAGAGGCTTTTCAGGTGGCATAAATTTTAAGTTCGGCAAGTTTTAATTCATTTTTTATAAAAAACGAACAGGAAACGTATAAATTTGTTATATGTTTCCTGTTTGTTTATAATATGATACGAACAACTTTTTTATTAATACTTTTATCCACATTCACTTCATGGGCATTAGCCCAGGATAATTATACCCTTAGCGGATATATTTCCGATGAAAATGGTGAAATGCTCATAGGTGTTAATATATTCGTTTCCGGCACCTCACTGGGAACTGTTTCCAATACTTACGGTTTTTATTCACTTACGCTTCCCAAGGGTACTTATACCATTGCCTTTTCATTCCTGGGATATGAAACCCAGCAGACGGAAATACAACTCAAATCTAATATCAAATTTAATGTTTCGCTAAAGCCTGAAACCAAAGAAATTAAGGAGGTTCAGATAACTGCCGAAAGAAAGGATAAAAACATTCAGGAAGTACGCATGAGCAACATAACCCTTCAGGCAAAAACAATACAAAAAATTCCCAACCTGATGGGAGAAACAGACATTATCAAATCCATCCAGTTGTTGCCGGGTGTCCAGACCAGCGTGGAGGGTTCAAGCGGTTTCTATGTCAGGGGCGGAAATGCCGACCAGAACCTGGTGTTACTCGATGGGGCTACGGTTTATAACCCCTCACATTTGCTCGGTTTCTTTTCAATTTTTAATGGTGATGCCATTAAGAATGTTGAGCTCTTTAAAGGCAGCATACCTGCCGAATATGGCGGCAGGCTTTCGTCTGTGCTTGACGTGAGAATGAAAGAGGGTAATACACATAAAATACACGGCAGCGCCGGAATAGGAATGATCTCAAGCCGCCTTTTGTTTGAAGGACCTATAAAAAAAGAAAAAGTGTCTTTTCTTCTTTCTGGGCGCCGTACATACACCGATTTATTCCTACCTTTCGCCCGAGATACTGTTGCACGCGAAAGCAAACTATATTTCTATGATATCAATGCAAAAATCAATTATATTATTGATGATAATAACCGGGTATTTGTATCAGGCTACTTTGGGCGCGATGTGAATGTTTTTGCAGAACTATTTCAGGTCAACTTTGGCAACGCTACTACAACCATCCGATGGAACCATATATATAACGGCCGGATATTCTCAAACCTCACTTTTATTTATAGCGATTTCGATTATAACCTGGGAGTACCTCAGGGAAAAACCGGGTTTAAATGGTTATCGCATATTATTGATATCGGTTTCAGAAACGATTACAATTATTATATCAATTCAAATAATAATTTAAAATTCGGCATACAACTGACACATCATACCATCAAGCCCGGAATGACAGAAGAAGTAAGTGAGGAAAGTTATATCAATTCTATTAAATTGCCGGATGCCCATAGTATTGAAAGTGCAGTTTTTCTGAGTAATGAACAACATATCAGCTCAAGGTTTTCAGCTCAGTACGGTTTAAGATATTCGCTCTTTCAGAATATTGGCAGTGCAACTTTATATGGTTATGATGAAAATTATGAAGTAAACGATACTACATTAATTCCAAGGGGTGAGATATTTAATACATACGGAAATCTTGAACCCCGCCTGGGGTTAAGATTTACACTCAGTGAAAAAAGTTCGGTAAAAGCGGGATACAATCGCATGGCTCAGTATCTACACCTGGCCTCAAATTCAACAGCAACTTTTCCGCTTGACATGTGGTTCATGAGCAGTCCCAATGTTAAGCCTCATCTGGTTGATCAGGTAGGGTTGGGGTATTTTCGTAATTTTCGTAATAATACCATTGAAACCTCTGTAGAATTATTCTATAAAAAAATGAGGAATACTATTGATTTTAAAGATCATGCCATGCTTGTGCCCAATACCTTTCTCGAGGGAGAACTGCGCATTGGAACTACTAGTTCATATGGTATTGAACTGATGATAAGAAAAGAGAGCGGGAAGTTAACAGGGTGGGTAAGCTATGCTTATATTCACACGCGCAGGCATATACCTGAGATTAACCGGGGAAGAGAATTTCCGCCTCCTTACGATAAACCGCATAATATTTCATTTGTTGCACAATATGAAATTAATAAGAAATTTGATTTATCGGTAAACTGGGTGTATTCGTCACCCAATCCTGTAACTGTTCCTAAAGCCGGTTATTATTATGGCGAAATCTGGGTGCCCGAATATTCATACCGTGGCGGCGTCAGAATTCCCGGAACGGCATACCACAGGCTTGATTTTTCTTTTAATTACAACTTTTTAATTTCAAGGTTGGAAAGCAACTTGAATCTGTCAATTTATAATGTTTATAACCGGCACAACGCCTTTGCAGTATATTTCAGGGATAAGAGCCTGCGACGGGATACCTCGCAGCCGGAAAATTCAGGGAGCAATGTGGAAGTGATCAAACTTTACCTCTTTCCTATTGTTCCGACATTAACATTTAATATCAAATTCTGAACAGTTATGTATTTGAGAAATATTCTTTTCGGTCTGCTGATCTTATCTTTTTATAGCTGTGAAGAGATTATGCATATTGAATTCAAAGGCGACAGTAAGAAAAATCTGGTGGTGGAAGGGGAGATTACAACTGATACAATGACTCATAAAGTAATACTTTCATATACGGGTGATTATTTCAAAAAACAACCACGCGACCCGGCCACCGGTGCAACAGTAACAGTTACCGACGGTGCAACAGTATTTAAACTAAATGAAATTCAAGCGGGTATTTATGCTACCAATCCTGATGTATATGGCATCCCTGGTAAATCATATACACTGCATGTTGTTCTTCCTGACGGAAGGGAATACACAGGAACCGATCAGTTAGCCTACTGTGCCGACTTTGACTCAATAGTGCAGACTGATAACTATAAACATTTCGGACCTCCGGGAAGCAATCTTTTTGGGTATGATGTACTTTTCTTCGGACAGGAGCCGGCATCATCTGCAGATAATTATATGTTTCTTCTTTATCTGAATGACACACTATACACTGATACTATATTTGAGGCTGCCTTTGTATCTGATGAATATTTTAACGGCAGTTATATAAATGAACTGCCACTGTTTTATATACCTGAAGCCGATTTTAAGGGAGATTCCATGAAAGTTACCTTAGAAATGCGCTCCATATCAACAACTTACTATGATTATCTTGTAGGTTTAATGCTTGAAACAGTTTGGCGCGGTTCACCATGGGACGGCCCCCCGGCTAATGTGCCCAGTAATATCAGCAATGAGGCACGCGGATATTTCAGAGCTTCGGACATTAAGCGCAAAACAAGGTATTTTCATTCAACCCCAAGACGTGAGTCATCACAATGAAAAATACTTAAATTTTGATTAAACCCAAGTATGATGAATTTACAAATTCATTTGAGCAAATAAAAATTATTTTTAGAGGAAATTATTCATTGGGAGCTCTCAGAAAGAGTGAACCAATGGATTTCCCGATTAAGAAAAATCACTTTTCTGTTGCAGCGCCAGCAAACCGGAAAAGTTGATTTTTCTTAATCGCATTGCATTAGAAATTTTTCAAAAGCAATTATTGGGTTTAAATAAAGCCCGACTCTGAAATTAATTATTATGGAAATTATTTCTTGGTGTATTCGTTGTGCCTTAACGTTTTATTGGCTAATAATCTGATGCTACAACGACTCTAAAACGCAAAGATTCACAAAGGCTTACTATACTTTGGACATTCTCCTGACTGCTAATTGTATTTTAATCCTCATTTTTAATATTTGTAAAAAAAATTTTTTTTATATTTGCTCATAATCATCAGAAGCATGAAGAATTATACAAACATAACTTTCAGTCTTAATTTTTTCTTTTTCTATTTCTTTTATTTTATCAAAACCTGAAGGGACTTTGTTTGTATAATGTTCAATAATATAAAAGTCCCAAATTTTGGGACTTTTTTTTGTTTTAAAGTTAAATATTTGAAAAAAACATGAATAACACAAATGTTAAAC
>JAJUGM010000305.1 GCA_029268165.1 Bacteroidota bacterium | reverse complement strand
CATAACAGATTGAGTTAATAATGTTTTGAGTATGAAAAGGAGAGATTTTATTCAGAAGGTTGTGAGTGTTAGTGCTTTATCAGGTGCAGCGCTTGCATTGGGAAAATACAGAAACCTGTTTGCCGGCGAGCCTTATATGAATCATCTGCCGTATGATATGGTTGCCATAAAAGGCGGAGAGCCTGATGCGATGTTTGATAAGGCCATAGCCTCATTAGGAGGCATGAAGCAATTCGTTAAACCTGGCCAAACTGTTGTCATTAAGCCAAATATTGGCTGGGATGCTGCGCCCGAAAGAGCTGCCAATACCAATCCGATACTGATTGGACGAATTGTTGAGCATTGCAAAATGGCCGGTGCCAAAGCCATATATGTTTTTGACAACACATGCAATGAATGGACACGCTGCTATAAAAACAGTGGTATTGAGGATGCGGTAAAAAAGGCCGGAGGAATTATGGTATCAGGTAAGAGTGAAAGTTATTATCAGGCTGCTGAAATAAAAAAAGGAAAGATACTAAAGAATGCCAAAGTGCACGAACTGATACTTCAGTCGGATGTTTTTATTAACGTGCCGGTTCTTAAAAATCACGGTGGGGCCACTTTGTCTGTCAGCATGAAAAATCTTATGGGTGTGGTTTGGGACAGAAAGTACTGGCATGATAATGACCTACATCAGTGTATCGCTGATTTTGCCACATTCAGAAAGCCAACCCTGAATATTGTAGATGCCTATCGTGTAATGAAAAGGAACGGACCGCGCGGTGTGTCAGTTGCAGATACCGTACTGATGAAATATCAGATAATCGGCACTGATATGGTAGCTGTTGATGCAGCTGCTGCCAGGGTTTTTGGAATTGAACCCGGACAGGTCAAACATATTACACTGGCCGAATCAATGGGAGCAGGCACCAGTAATCTTGACAAACTCTCAATAAACAGGATTTCACTATAAATATGAAACAAAGGCATCTTAAGACTATCAGGGTTATTGTTTCCCTGTTATTCCTGATAGCACTTTCAGCTATTTTTATCGATTTCAGGGAACTGATCCCCACAATATGGATTCACAGAATACACAGCCTGCAATTTATCCCCTCTGTTTTAGGTTTCATACATATTATGTCGATCACAGCAGCAGGTTTTATTTTTGTTATTATTCTTACCTTATTATTCGGAAGGGTATATTGTTCAACAATTTGTCCTCTGGGAATACTACAAGATGTTTTTTCATATATTTCAAGAAAGTTGTCAATAAAAAAAAGATTCCGGTTTAGCCCTCCGCGTAATTTTTTCAGATATGGTTTTCTCGTTTTAAGTATCGTTTCGCTTTTATTCGGGAGCATACTTACCTTATACCTGCTGGATCCATACAGTAATTTCGGGCGCATTTTTTCTGACCTGCTTAGGCCGCTTGTAATTAAACTGAATAATTTGCTTGCACGTGGTTTTGAAAAAGCAGACATATATATTCTGTATCGTGTGCAGTTTTTAGGTTTTCAATGGAGCAAGGCCATATTTCCCTTATTGGTGCTTTTTATCGTTATATGGTTTTCGGTTAGGCACGGGCGCTTGTATTGTAATACGGTATGCCCGGTGGGGACTTTTCTTGGAATTCTTTCCAGAATATCCTTTTTCAGAATTAAGATGGATCAGGGTAATTGTACCCAATGCGGAAAATGCTCGCTGGTATGCAAGGCATCGTGTATAGATACTAAAAACATGCTGGTAGACATGTCACGGTGCGTCAGCTGCTATAATTGCATAAAATCATGTTCTTCATACAGCATAGGCTATAAATTGTCATTTCCAAGAAAAAATGCTATGCCTGCTACTTCCCGGACAAAACGTGAATTTGTAGCAAAGACATTTGCATACGTTATTGCATTAACAGGTTTATCCAGGAAGCTTGTAGCTGCAGAGAATACTTCTGATGAACCAGTTCCGATACACAAAAAGTATCCGGTATCTCCGCCAGGCTCGGTAAGCATAAATCACTTTAATAATTTCTGCACTGCATGTCACCTTTGTGTATCTGTATGTCCCTCAAAGGTGCTGCAACCCTCGTTTCTCGAATATGGCTTAAAAGGCATGCTGCAGCCCCACATGGATTACAGTCTGAGTTTCTGCGAATATGAATGTACCCGATGCAGTGAAGTATGCCCTACCGGAGCTATACTGCCACTAACGGTTGAAGACAAGAAACTCACACAGATTGGCAGGGTTCATTTTATTATGCAGAACTGTATTGTATATACCGACGAAACCTCGTGCGGATCATGTTCTGAACATTGTCCGACTCAGGCAGTTCATATGGTACCATACAAAGACGGACTGACAATCCCTGAGACCGACGTGGGTACCTGCATTGGTTGCGGCGCTTGTGAATATGCCTGTCCGGCAAAACCTGTAAAAGCAATTTATGTTGACGGTGTGCCGATACACAAAGTTGCCTTAAAGCCGCATTTCAAAGAAATAGAACAAGAAAAAGCCGAAGAATTCCCGTTTTAAGATTATTTTTTAGAGATCTTTTTGATGTTAAATCAAACATCGGCAGTTTTAACATGATCATAGGCCTAGTGTAAGTTGCTTTTCTAATAACAATGTAGCAGTTGATTTTACTGAATTTCCGTTGTAACACAGAATGGAGCAGTGAGAAAAATTTTTCAGAATATAAACTGATTCAGTAAGTCATGGTACAGGTTTTTCAATATTTTTTTAATAACAGCAACATTTAATCGCTTTATTTCAAAAAATATTTGTAATATTGCGCCCTGAATTTTCTGAAAGAAACTTTTTTAATATTTACTACAATGGATCTGATTAAAGTTGCTGAAAGCAAATATCTTAGTGCAAAGGATTTTCCTGAATTCAAAGCAGGTGATACCATCACGGTTAACTATAAGATAATTGAAGGGAATAAAGAAAGGATTCAGCAGTTCAGGGGTGTAGTTATACAGAAAAGAGGCACAGGCGCAGGTGCTACCTTTACAGTCAGAAAGATGTCGGGAAACATTGGCGTTGAAAGAATTTTCCCTGTTCATTCACCCTATATTGATTCTATTGAAGTAAATAAAATCGGAAAAGTCAGACGGGCAAAAATTTATTATTTGCGTGAACTGACAGGTAAAAAAGCCAAAATACAGGAAAAGAGAATGAAGCTGGGTCTGGTAGAAGAATCTCCTGTTACCGAAACAAAAGCTGAAGAATAAGATTAGGATACAAGTTTAATTACTATTTTACCTATCCTCATTTCATAATTCACGATTCCAAGAGTAGAGGCTTTAAAATACCTATTTAGAAAATAATCTTTTTGTTTACGACCTAAACCATTATAATTGCTCAGATAGTTGTAAGAAATTTGTTTAATTCAGTCTTGTTATTGAATCGAGTAATAGCTACATAGTTATAAGTATTCTTTTCAAACTCATGAGATTTCTTTACTGCATCAAGCATCGCCTTAACATTTGAATTGGTATTCTTAAACTGCCATTTGATATTGGCTGATTTCATAAATTTCAAAAATTCATCGGCAAATGATCTTGAAATAAAAACAATATCAGTAAAATCAAATATATATTCATTCTTAGCTTTTAGTTTTATCTTAGCACTAAGATTTTTAATGGATTTCCGAGTTGAAATCATTACCAGAAAATAGTCTTTTATATAAATAGTCAACCTCATAGATTCAAATTTACAGTATTTTGTTTAATCAACAAATATCATTCAATATATTTTACGTAATTAAACCCTCTTGGGGTTACATTTGGTATTCTAAGCGCAACAATGGTGCCATCCCATTGAAAATCAGAATCTAATGAATTGATTAATTCTTGCTCATTAGTCCAGATATAAAAAGCATTACCAGAGAAAAGCAGGTATTTGCCTTCAAGACCTTTTACTAACATATACCTTGAAGTACGTATTCCGTAACCTCTTGCATTTTCTCCAGCTTTCGTACTTCTTCCATTAATAGCCTCCTGTATAGCTTTTGCATGTGTATTTATATCCGTAAAATTCATCCTTTGGAATGAACCCAAAATTCCAATACCACTATCTACAATACAAATATCAAAAAACGCTTTTTTCTTATAATTCTGAACCATGATCCAACCATTATCAATATTGGCGTGTTCAACTATATTGTCAAATGCTTCACTAATTAAGTAACTTATAGCACTATGAAGTTGCCCCTGAATTTGAAGTTGAGTCGTTAACATTTTACCAAAAGTTGTAATCAGTCCATCTCTATGTAGTGCACTTTCGGCACATGCAGGTATACTAAAAATAGGAAGATAGGATCTTGTTTTATAATAATCCAATTCCATTGCCCAGCTTTTTTTTAGTGTTGAATTAAATCCAGCTGGAAACATGATAACATTTAAGTAGGAACCACATATATTACTTGGTATAATTGAAACATCACATCCATTAATCCTGAGTTTCCTGATCAAAGCTGCTAATGGTAATATTAAAATGGAAAAACAAAGGAAATATTTTGCATATTGAAAACGATTGAATCGCCTGCTTCAATATTATTGACTTGCTGTAAAATATCTATCAGTACTTGAAAAGAAGCACCTATACTATCATTTTTCGGTTG
>JAJUGM010000304.1 GCA_029268165.1 Bacteroidota bacterium | reverse complement strand
GCAAAGGGTCGCTTCCTGAAAGATCCCCCCAGAACAATATAAAATTGTCAGATTGAGCGGTTTTATCCCAGCTCCATTCGTGGTTTCTGAGGTCATTGGCAATATACACCTGTTTTTCCCCTGCAAAAGCAATATAACGAATAAGCGAATCGACACCAGTAGCTCCATCAGCAAGCTGAATCTGTATTTCAAAGCCATCTCCTATATCTACCAAAGAAGGGACGATAATTTTAAAAGTTACTCTTCCCTCAGTATCCGTAGGTGTTAATTCATGGTCAAATGCAGATTCAGATACTTCTAATCCATCAACAATATATGTTTCATTATTTGTTGCAAAAGTGTCAAATACTAAAGCATCCCATTTAAACCGATACCCTTGAATAGGATTTCCAAATTTATCTTTTGCCAAAAAAGTAATTGTAGTAGTTGATCCTTTATAAAGCTTATACTCAGAAAGTAAGCCTGATTTAAAAGGACTAATGCCGCCAGCTTTTATCTCCTGCAGCACCTCAGCCTTGTGATAGCCGTGAGCTTCAACTGAAATGTATTTCAATCCTGCAGTTGTGAGAACGGAATTTCCACCTGAAGGTTTCAGGATGATTTTACCGGGCTCAATGCTAAAGTCAGTTGGATTAGTTAAACTGACGTTATTAACTTTAACATCAGAAATCGCATCACGCCATGCAGAATCATCTGTAAATTCTATTTCAATTAAATGATCTACGTTATTTTCTGATGTATCAGAATGTAAACTTGGTGGTGGAATACCAGGCTCAAAGAGT
This sequence comes from Bacteroidota bacterium, assembly GCA_029268165.1. Classification (GTDB taxonomy): domain Bacteria; phylum Bacteroidota; class Bacteroidia; order Bacteroidales; family UBA10428; genus UBA5072. The sequence continues at coordinate 3,840 of JAJUGM010000304.1, read as the reverse complement.
GAATAGGATTCAACAAGTGTTAATCCATTATTAAACTTAATGTCAATTTCAAAACCATCTGTTGGGTCAATTGATGGAGGAGTGATAATATTAAAGCTTACTTTACCATTTGCATCAGTTGGCGCTAATGGCATATTGATAGTATCTGAATTTATTGTGACTCCATTAATAATAATGCCCTCATTCTGAGAAGTAAGTCTATCCTTAATTGTTACATCAATCCGGAAAATATAACCTTCTAATGCAATGTCATTATTGTTTAGGGCAGTAATAAATATTGTATTAGTATCATTCCTTGCAAGTGGCTTTTCAATTTCTACAGTTGAATTTACCGGAACCTGCTCTCCCAATTTTCCATATACTTTCCATTCAATAATACCCTGAGCCGAAACGCTTACAAAATGAAGTCTTATTTTATCGGTCAATACCGTATCAAAAGTAGTTACATTATACTGGTTTCTTCTGGTACCATAGCCTGCAGGATGCTTAACCTCCACCCATATTTTTTTTACTATATCCCAGTATTCAATATAACAATCGTAAGGTATCTGAACACCAACCGCAGATGTGGAATCTGCTTGATCCGTCCACCAATAAACATCTGACCGGTTGATTAAAAAGAATTGACTAAAATTATATTGCACCCAATTCCATTGATTGGAAACCCCGCTTTGCCAGTTACCATAAGCACCATGAGAGTGATCCATAGAGCTTGCAGGCTCGTAACCGTCATTAATAGCAAATAGGTTTTCCCATGGTGAAACATGGGAAGTTAAAACAGTGTCGGCAAATGTAGCAATATTTTGTTGCCCCTTTATATAAAAAGGCAAAGAGAACAAAGTAAAAACAGAAAAGAGAATTTGAAAAATAAATTTACTTATAACAAATTCTTTTGCATTACATACATGATAAGATATGCAAAAATGGTATTCCGGTGAAAAACATTTTGTTTTATCTTGGTAATTTATTTGAGGCTTTATGAAAGCGTATATATTCATAAGGCAATGATGTCATTTAATTATTTTTTCTTACAAGGAGGGGTGCGCCTCGCAGGGTATTACCCCTCCTTTTTTTAAGGATTTTTTGAAAAGGTATTTCAGAAATCCAATCCTAAAAATTTAAAACTATGAGTAATCATATTAGTAGCCATCATTTTGGCGCAATTTGTTATTGGTGTTTAACTCATCTTCAGGGATAGGGAAAATGGTTCTGTAATCGCCGTTGGGATCATGTGACAGCCAGCTTTTAGTGGTGAAAACGCCAAAACGGATAAGATCCTGCCTGCGCCGGGCTTCAGCTGCAAATTCCCAGCCCAATTCATCGAGGAATCTGCCGTATTGAATATCAGCTCCGCCGCCGGCCGGTACTGTTAGAATACCATCCTTCACCAGTCCATAATTATAACTGCTTCCCTGGTTTAGTTCACTGCCTGTAACCTCGGCATCATCAGGATTGTCAAAATTCCTCATTCTCACCTGAGTAACCAGGGCGGCCGCTTCATCAGCCATTCCTTTACGCAACAGGCATTCTGCTTTCATCATTAAAATGTCGGCATATCTGAATAGCGGAAAATCATTTTTAAGACCCATCCAGCGTGTTCCAAGTGCAATTTCATATTTCCCAATTCTGTAACCTTCCCATTCTTCAGTTTTTGCAATACCCTGGACAAAATTGGTATATTCCAGCGGTTTATTTTTATATTTCGGTTTCATAGAGCAATAAATGGTATCTCCTGTAGATGAAAACTGCAAACCCATAATCCATGTATCTTCCAGCCTGTGATCATTGGGGTCATAAGTATCGATGAACTGCGGTATGGCACAATTTCCACCCCATGGCTGAACTTCAAGGTTATATGTTGCCTGACTTGAGGGATGCAACGTTTTCCAAGGAAGGTGAAACCAACCGTATTCCCAGTCAACAAGATTATCAAACGGAATAGAGAAGATTATCTCTTCTGAGCTTTGGTTTTCAGTTCTGAAAACATCCTTATAATCGGCTTCCAGTTCATAAAGGCCACTGTTAATAACCGAATCACATTGCTCAATACATTTATCCCATTGTTCGATGCCGGTATATACTTCGGCATTCAGATATACTTTTGCAAGTAACGTATGAGCTGCCCATTTATTGAACCTTCCGTAATATAATGCTGATTTCGATGTGCTTAACAAATTAATATTTGTAGTTATATCACGGATAATGGTATCATAAACCTGCTGACGTGTATTTTGTTCGGGAAGAAAATCTTTGGGCACATCATATTTGGTTACAATAGGAACATTGCCAAAATTGTCGCACAGAATATAGTAATAAAAAGCACGTAAAACCTTTAGCTCTGCTATAATAACTTCTTTATTTTCAGATATAGGCAATTGATTTGATTCAATTTGATATAACACCCGGTTTACATGATTAATGCCAGCATAACAACTACTCCATATTCTTCCTGAATGACTTTGTTCGCTATTCCAAGTATGTTCATGCATTGCCCGGTAAACACCACCATCGACCCAGCCATTAGGACGGGCTGGTGTAACGATTATATCAGCACATTCTTCCTGTGCATCAAAATATCCATGCCAGCCAAATAGCCATGAACGTAAATTTGTGTAACCTGGTCCAATCAGAGCGAAAGCATCTTCCTCAGTGGGAGAAAATTCGTCGGCAACTATTTTATCATATACTTCTTCATCAAGGTTTGTACAAGCTGTGATGATCAAACCCAATAATACAGATATTAATATATTTTTATTCATAATAGTAGGTTTTAATAATTAAAAAGTAACATTTAAACCAACCGTATATGTCCGCGTTGTAGGATACTTATCCCTGTTATCATTGCCGGGATCCCAGCCTGAACGGTTAACTTCAGGATCAATTCCTTTATATTTGGTTATTGTATATAGATTCATAACAGATGCATATATTCTTAAAGCTTTTACAACTTTTGTATTTTTTATTTTCAAGTTATATCCTAATGTGGCATTGTCAATTTTCCAGTAATCGCCATCCTCAATATAATAACTAACATAGGCCTGCGGACTAGTCAGTCTTGTTTTACCATAAACTTTATCGTGAGCTCCTTCAAGCATGTTATAAGTAATAGTTGGATTTTCATAATACATACGCTGGAAATTCAGTATCTGAAATCCAAATGCCCCATGCATTACCAAAGAAAAATCAAAATTTCTGTACCGGAATGTATGATTCCATCCCAAATAGTACTTTGGAAGGCCATTTCCAAGTATCTGCTTATCTTCGGGAGCAGCTTCTTCATAAGTAACAGTATCACCTTCAGGGGTTTCAATAAGCCATTTACCATTCTCATCAACATCAACTGATTTATATCCCCAGAAGTCGCCAATTGACTTTCCAATGATAATCCGGTGTGTATTGGTCTGAATAGGATCACCTGTATATCCGGCATCAATATAATCGTTGTCAAGTTGGAACAAATCATTGGTCAGTGATACCAATTTATTGTTATTCGTGGAAAAACTCACTGATGAATTCCATGAAAACTGGCCTTTCTTGATTATTAAGGCATTAATCTGTACCTCAATACCTTTATTCTCCATCTCACCAACTTTAGCTAGCATTGAATTATATAAATATGGCGGAGTGGGCACTGAGTATGTCCAAAGCAAATCTTTAGTATTTCTTTTATAAAGGTCTATACTTCCGTCAATCCGGTTGTCAAAAATACTGAAATCAAGGCCTATATTGGTTTCAAGCTTTTTCTCCCAGCGTAAATCAGGATTTGGATTTCTTGCAGGAACAAGAGTCTGACGCCATTCACCATTAATGAGAATACGGTCACTATACTCAAGTAAAGAT
>JAJUGM010000303.1 GCA_029268165.1 Bacteroidota bacterium | reverse complement strand
CGGGAAAGTGGTATATTGAAAACAGTATTTTTTTCAGTGCGGGCAGAAATATTCATCTCAATATTTTTCGGTGTGCCGGTGATATTAACTGTTCCGGTTGCAAAAGCAGTGCCATAGAATAATTTATTATCTGTGCTTCTGGTATTGAGGAATAAGAGGTTATCAGCCTTAATTGAAAAATTAAACTGAAAATCCCTCAGGTAACGGTTACGGATATTGCCGGTAAGCAGCGCTGCGTTCCCAAAATTATCAAAAACCTTAATATTACTGAAACTCACATTGTTATTGACAATTTCTATCTTATCGGAAAGATTATATCGTGTCTGCAGGTATTTTACCGTAAATGCTGCTTTTTGCAAAGTGATTTCACCATTAAACACCGGTTTTTCAAGTGTGCCCTTAAGCGTTAAATTACCTGAGGCCATACCCCTCAGATTATCAGCCAGTTTATCAACATAAGGATTAAACAGGTTCATACGTAGTTTATTGAGCTGAATATCAAAATCTAATCCGTGATTATTGACAAAATAACTACCTTCAATGTCAATAGTTTTTAACTTTTCCCTTAAAGCATTGGCCTGAATTTCGACAGATTTATTCTGATGATTCCATAAAGAAATAATTTGTGCTGACCCAAGCTTTTCACTGTTAACCACAAGACTGTCAATAGTGAAATGAGTAACAAATAACGGATTGTTAAAAAGACCTGAAAAATCAGCCCTTCCGTTTAAAATGCCTTCAATCACGAAACCTTCGGACTGAGTTAAAGTGTTCAGATTCCCCAGATTAAAATTGTTAAAAAACAGGTTCAGTTTGTCATCAGGATCAGAAGATATTTTCCCTGTAAACCTGAAATATTCATTATTGTGATTAATAGTCAGGTTGTCAACGACAATATTGTCTTTGCTTAGGAGAATATCAGACTGATTAATCCTCCAGAGCGTATCATAGGTTATAATAGAAGTAGGCAATATTTTCATTGCAACCAAAGGCTGATTTGTCTCGGCAGACCTCGAAAAGCCAAGACTGGCATTTACGCTTCCCCTGTATACAATTTCTTCCCAGTTATTCCAACGCGCAAAAACATTCATTGAATCACCGGTTATATCAGATTTTACAGTGAAATTGTCTAAATTTATCTGGTTATTAATAACCAGCCCTGCCCCTCCTGCTTCAAAATTTATCTTTGACGAGTCGCCTTTAACTAACAAATGATATTCATTCCATTTGAAGTTTTTTATCTTAATATATGGTGCATTGCAAAACAGGTATATTTCCTGTGTTTTAGGATTAAAATTTGCATTAAGTTCAGTGTTTTCAGCAATAAAATAGTCAGGCAGGAAAAAGTCAAAAATAGGGGCTGTATGTTTAAATTTTGCCGATAGTTTCATATCGCTTGTCAGCTTACCGTTATAGCTGAATCCTGAATCTACCAGGGAAGGCAGGTAAGTCATGAGGAGTTTTTTAAAAGTATTGCGGGCTTTGCTGATATCGTAATTACCCGTTAATTCGGCATCAACAAAATCAGATCGAAGTGTCAAAGATTGTTTTTCAGGGTGGTTTTCTGCCTGAAGCGTTATGTCATATATTTGCAATTGCTGGTCATTTTTAACAAATAGTGAATTAAGCAACTTTATCTCTCCGTTCAGGTTATTAAATGAGTTACCTGTAGCATCAGCCTCTATGAAGAACGATATATTATACGAAGGTCCCGATTTATATAGATTCAAAGCATTAAGATTAGCCTGGGTGACATTGGCTGTGAATTTGTAGGAAGGGGTTTCATTGGAAAAATCGACTTTACCTGTGAAATCAAGATTTATATTCTTATCATTGACGTAAACAGAACCATTAAAAGCTTTATTATTCAACAAACCTGCTATTTCAATGTTATTGTACTGGTAATTGTTAACTGTAAAAGAATTGATCAGTCCTTTTAAATCAAGTATCAGGTTATGTGATGAATAATTTCCTTTTGCATTAACCACCATGGTAATTTGTCCAACATTTTCCTGCCGGTCAATCAGCGCGCCTAAATTAAAATTCAGTGCTGTTACTTTTCCGTTAAAACTCAAATAATCAGCAGTATCAGGTTTTATTAAAAGGTCGGAGCTAACAACGCCCAGGCTGGTATTAAAAGTCCCAAAAGCAACAAAGTCGTTCAAAAAACCGGTAAACCGGCCCCGGTAAGTGACTGTTCCAAGCTTATTAAACCTGTTATTAAGTGAAATGCTATTATTCTGAGGTAAGCGGATGTTAATAATATCTTCACGGGTTGTGCGGAATTGTTTAAAATCAGCAATAATAAACGCTTCCCTGAAAACCGGGAGCCCTGTGATACCAAGGTTTCCCTGAATAAGCGAACTATTGCCGAAACGAATATCTATATCTTTAACTTTAAGATTATTAACAGTCCCTTTTGATTTGCCGGCTATATTTATATGTTGTTCAATATTCCTGAAAGCAGGCGCAAAATATCCCAGCTCAGCGAGGTAAAGGTTTGAATTACTTAGTTCAACATGTAATGTTACATTTTCATAAAAACCTCCATTCTTATAGTCCTGCCAGCTGTCAAACAATAAGTCCACATTTTTGCAGAAAACTGCGGAGGAGGGTGTTTCAATAGAAATATTGTGGAGTTTCAGAAAATGTTTACTCAGGCTAAAATCAGCCTTTACTTTTTCAGTAACAAATCCGCTTTCCTCTTTAAAAGACAGCGATCTGATCTTAAACGAGGTTGAATCTTTTGAAGGAACAAAATGATGGAGGCTGGCGTTAATGTCAGATAATCTCATTCGGGTAAAATTTATTCCATATTCCGTTTCTTTGTATGGATAAAGTTGTAATGCAAACCGGCTTTTCTTCAGCCTGATATTGTTAAACTGAGCAGTCCAGCCCGTTTTTGCCACATTTCCTTTTGATTTCAGCAAATTAAGTATGAACTGCAGGTTATGGGTATTTGACGAGTCAAAATATAAATTGAAGTAGGCCTCATTAAGATTGATTGCATTCAGCCTGACAACTTTGTTCAGTGGATTGAGCCAGTTTACTCCGGCGGTCAGACTTTTAGCATAAAGCAATGTATCGCCTTTCTGGTCCTCAAGGTAAACACCGGCAAATTTAAGTCGGTAGGGGAAAGCAATATCTACTTCCTTTATGGTAAACCTTGTATGAAGCTTGTCAGACACAAACGACGTGATAATACCGACGATTTTATTCTGAATACCTTTGTGCTGTAACAATACATATCCTGTTGCCAGTAAGGCAAAAAACAATAAAATAATTACGACCCCTATTTTAATTAACTTTTTAATAATTTTACCGTTTTACAAGAATTGAACGTATAAGGAACAAATTTAGTTTATTCATTTCGATATTTCCAAGTTTAATTATGAGCATTACCATTCTGGGCATTGAATCTTCATGCGATGAAACGGCAGCTTCAGTAGTTGAAGATGGTCATGTCCTTTCAAATATCATAGCTGATCAGAAGGTGCACCAGGAATATGGAGGTGTAGTGCCCGAACTGGCATCGCGTGCGCACCAGCAAAACATAGTACCTGTGGTTGACAGAGCTTTGGCTGAGGCAGGCAAAACAACTGACGATTTAAAGGCAATAGCCTTCACCAGAGGCCCCGGATTGATTGGCGCTTTGCTTGTAGGTTCATCGTTTGCGAAAGGATTGTCACTGGCATTAAATATTCCATTAATTGATGTTAATCATTTACAGGCCCACATCATGTCATTGTTTTTAAAACGAAAAAATGAAGAAAGATCATTTCCACCCTTTCCCTTTTTATGTTTGCTCGTTTCAGGCGGCCACACGCAGCTTGTAATCATGAAAGATCACCTCACTATGGAAATTATCGGGCAGACAATTGACGATGCTGCCGGCGAGGCCTTCGACAAATGCGCAAAAATTCTTGGGCTCGGTTATCCGGGCGGCCCTTTAATTGATCTCTATGCCCGCAAAGGGAATCCCGAAGCATTTAAATTCGGCAAACCAAAAATCAGCGGCCATGACTTCAGCTTCAGCGGACTCAAAACATCATTCCTTTATTTCCTGAGAGATCAGTTAAAAGGCAATCCCGAATTTATTGCCCAGTATCTTAATGATCTTTGTGCTTCGTTGCAACATGCTATTATTGATATACTGATTGCCAAAGTAACCCTCGCTGTTAAAGAAACAAATATCAGGGAAGTCGCTTTAGCCGGAGGAGTATCTGCTAATTCAGGTTTGAGAGAGGCTTTAACACGGCAGGGCAAAAAACACAACTGGAACATTTATATTCCTGAAATACAGTATTCAACAGATAATGCGGCTATGATAGCTTTAACCGGTTATTATAAATACCTGAGCGGTAAACTGGCCGACCAGACCATTACTCCTGTGGCAAGGTTTGACCAGCTATAATTCCAAGTACGATGAATAAAAAAATATATCCATGCCAATAAAAATATAATCCTATTATTGCATTAGAAATTTTTCTAATGCAACGCGATTAAGAAAAATCCACTTTTCCGGTTTGCTGTCGCGGCAACAGAAAAGTGATTTTTCTAAATCGGGAAATCCATTGGTTCGCTCTTTCTAAGAGCTCCCAATGAATAATTTGGGTTTATTCATCCTGCTTTAGTTAAAT
>JAJUGM010000302.1 GCA_029268165.1 Bacteroidota bacterium | reverse complement strand
ATAACCGAATTGGTATATCCTGAACTTTGAGACAAAGGGGAGAAATGAACCATGAAACCTTTAGGCCATGTTTCATCGGTATAATCATATTTTTCCCAGAAATCGTCAGTATCATAACAGTACAGGTTGCTGTTTACATATTTGAATGAGTTATCATGCAAAGACAGATACAATGAAAACATACCTGTAGTTTCTTCGAGGCTCAGGATACGTTTTACATAAGCGGGCTTAAAATATTTCGGATCTATCAAAGATAAAAGGTTTTTCGGATGGATGCCTGCAATAAAATGCTTACCTTCAATTTGTTGAGAATTATTGACCTCAACACTGATAATTCTGTTGTTTTCAATTTTAAATCCTGTAACTTCACAACGTTTAAATAATACCCCTCCGAAACCATTGATTTGTTTTGTCAGAATATCACTTATCTGAGAGCCTCCGTCGATAAACCGGTATGCGCTTTGAATAAAAGAAGCATGAATAATCATAGGTATATATAAGGGCGTCATGTCTTTTCTCCCTGCATATAATGGTGAAATGGATGTAAGCACATTTTTCAGTTTCCTGTTGTTTGTTATAGTGTTAATAAATCCATCGAAGCTTTGGTTGTAATAAATAAAATAAACGGGTGTGCCCTGAATGTCCCGCAAATTAAAAAGATCGACCGAATTTCCGATTTCCTTCAGTTTTAATATATAATTATTAACTGCTTCTTTTTCAGCCGGGAATTTTTGAATCATTTTCTCAAAAAATTTTTCATAACCATTAGCAAATCTATATTCTTCATTATTATTGAAGCGAATGATATCGTAACCGTTTTCATCTAGTCGCATCAACTTAAGATTTTGAGAAAGATTAAAATATTTAAAATATTTATTTAATATCTGTCCGTCATCCATACTGCCGATATAATGCATACCAGTGTCAAAAAGGCTTCCATCACGCTTAAATGTCTGAAGGCAACCGCCAAACTGATTGTTTTTTTCGAGCACACAAACCTTATATCCTTCACGGCTGAGGATATATGCACATTGCAGGCTTCCCAGACCGCTTCCTACTATTACTACATCAAATTTCATAATACCTGTTTCTGATAATTTTCATACGCTACTGATTTTATTTAATAAATAACGCAGGTCAATAATTTCTGCACAGGTTAGCACTGAGCTGATGGTTACCCCGAGAATTCCGTGTACATTGATATTCTGCCCTGTAAGGAAGAGGTTGCTGATTTTTGTTTTAGGTAAGATTATTGATTCAAGCGGTCTGTTAAAATCCTTAAGAATTCCGTATGCCGAACCAGCCCTTGTGCCTGTGTAGTCCCTCCATGTTAATGGTGTTGAGGTATAATAGGCTTCAACGCAACTTCTGATACCCGGAAACTGAATTTCAATTTCAGCGAGTAATTTTTCAGCTTTTTGTCTTTTGAACTCCTCGTATTCTTCTCCTCTTTTTCCTGTTTCAGTATTTTCCCATTTCCTGAGTTCATTAAAATCCATATAAGTCAAGACTGATGCACTTTCAGCATAGGTTTCAGATTTTGAAGTAGCAGTTACCATAAAGACATAATGCTGAGGCCAGAGTGCCGGATCATAATTACCCGCTATCCAAACATTTTCCTGGTTGTAGTGATAAAAATTATAGTTTAAGTAAGGAAAAGTATTTTTTTTAAAAACTAAATAAAGCGTGAAAATACCCATTGTATCTTCAAGGCTTCTGATGCGTCGGTTAAACATATTACTGATATTCCTTGCGTCAGTCATATTTAAAATCTGTTCAGGATGGGTATTTGATATGAAATATTTTCCCTCAATCAGCGCTTCATCCGATAATTTAACAAACTGGATTTTATTCTTTTCAATAATAAATTTTTCTGCTTTGATCCCTGTGAATAATTTACCTCCTTGCTGTAAGATATTATCAGTCAATATTTTTACCAGATTGTGGCTTCCGTCTTTTATTCTCCATGCGCTGTCAATAAATGAATTATTAATAATGGCATGAATAAACAGAGGGGTCTTATTTTCATGGCCTGCATACAGGATATTATTGCCTGCAATCACTTGCTGAAGTCGTTGATTCTTGATAACTGAGGCAATAAAGCTTGCCGCGCCTATACCCAGTGAACTGAACTCAAAAATATTGGAATATTCATTAGAGAAGGTATATAAAGAGTTAGCCTGACAGATGTTCTTAATTTTTTCAAGGTACTGAGAAATTCCTGCTTTCTCATGTGGAAAATACTCAAGTAAAGTATCAGCATAGCGTCGATGATTCATCGCAAGTTTATATTTTTGCCCCCGAATGCTGATGATATCAAAACCATCTTCATTGAGCTTTTGTAATTTAAGTTTACCAAGCAGTCCGAAATAACGGAAATATTGATTCAGTACCTGCCCGTCATTAAGGCTTTCAGTATAATTTAATCCTGTGTTAAATAAACATGCTTTGCGGCCGAATGTTTGTAAAGAGCCGCCTGGTTTGTGATTCTTTTCAATAATACAAACACTGAAACCTTCCCTGCTTAAAATATTTCCGCATAAAAGCCCTCCCAGACCGCTTCCTATAATAACAACATCATATTTCATCAGTAATGGAGTGTTTATTCATAATTTGCGTTGGAAGGATTTTTATAAGGATAGTCAGTAGTATAATGCAGGCCTCTGCTTTCTTTTCGTTGCTGGGCCATTTTAATTATCAGATAACCTGTGTTGATCATGTTACGGAGTTCGCAAAGCTTCTGTGACAGTTTGGATTTTGCATATAGTTCTTCGGTTTCATTGAAAATGATTTCAAGTCTGTCCATGGCTCTTTTCAGACGAAGGTTCGAGCGGACAATTCCCACATAATAACTGAATATTTGCTGGACTTCTTTATAATTTTGTGTAATTAGCACCATTTCTTCGGGATGAGTAGTTCCGGTGTCATTCCATTGAGGTATGTTTTCCTGAATGTTATAACTTTTTATGCTATTAAGCGCATGTTTTGCTGCTCTGTCAGCAAAAACAATTGCTTCGAGAAGCGAATTACTTGCAAGACGATTAGCGCCGTGCAATCCGGTATAAGCAGTTTCACCGGCTGCATAAAGACGTTGAATTGATGTGCACCCATGTTCATTTACCTGAATACCTCCGCATAAAAAATGAGCCGCCGGTACAACCGGTATCAGATCTTTGGTAATATCTATTCCAAGCGATTTGCATTTGGAATAGATATTAGGGAAGCTGTTTATCAGATCATTTCCGTCAAGATGTCTGCAATCAAGGAAAACAAATTCTTCACCGCTTGCTTTCATTTCATTGTCAATAGCGCGGGCAACAATATCGCGTGGTGCCAGCGAGCCTCTTTTATCATATCGCAGCATAAAATCTTCTCCCTTATGATTCTTGAGAACAGCACCATGTCCCCGCAGTGCCTCCGTTATCAGAAATGAAGGCCTTTCACCCGGATTATAAAGCGATGTAGGGTGGAATTGTACAAATTCCATATTATCAACAATCCCTTTGGCTCTGTAAACCATAGCAATGCCATCACCAGTGGCAATCAGAGGATTGGTGGTTGTATGATAGATATTACCAACCCCTCCTGTTGCTATCATAGTTACCCTGGAAAGGAATGTATGAATCTGTCCGGTTTTTAAATCGAGTGCATAGGCACCATAGCATTCGATTCCCGGGAAATATCTTTTTACCAGTTTGCCCAGATGATGTTGTGTGATGATATCAATGGCAAAAAAGTACTCAAAGATGCGGATGTTGGGATGCACTTTAACGGCATGTGCAAGCGCCTGTTGAATTTCATAGCCGGTATTGTCCTTATGATGAAGGATTCGGTACTCAGAATGCCCACCCTCCTTAGCAAGATTATATTTACCATCAGATTCCTTATCAAAATGCGTTCCCCATTTAATCAACTGTTCAATCTGCAAAGGAGCTTCCCTGACAACCATTTCAACTATACGGGGATCACAGAGGCCATCGCCGGCAATAAGCGTATCTCTTATGTGTTTTTCAAAATTGTCCGGCTCGTAGGTAACTGCTGCTATTCCCCCCTGGGCATAACTCGTATTTGTGTCATTCAGGGAGCCTTTTGTAATAACGGCCACTTTGCCTGAATCAGCGACCTTTAACGCAAAACTCAGGCCTGCAAGTCCTGATCCTATTACCAGAAAATCAAACCGATCTTCCATAAACAAGTAAATTACTCTAAAAAGTTTTCAAATTTTTAGAACAGTAAAAATACAAAAAAAGAAAGGGAAATTTATTGCAGGATAAATAATGCAAGAGTTTTTTGATTTTTTATGAAAACAAAAGATTTTCAATTACATTTGCCCCTTATTTTACAAGCTGAATATAAATATGATACAGGAAGATGTTTTTAAGAAGATTATTGCTCATTGCAAGGAATATGGTTTTATTTTCCCGTCGAGTGACATATATGACGGTTTGAGCGCAGTGTATGATTATGGTCAGAACGGTGTGGAACTGAAAAATAATATCCGTCGTTACTGGTGGGACGCAATGGTCAAACTGAATGAAAATATTGTGGGAATAGATGCCGCTATTTTTATGCATCCGCGCGTTTGGGAGGCTTCAGGCCATGTGGCAGCTTTTAATGACCCGCTTATTGATAATAAAGACT
>JAJUGM010000301.1 GCA_029268165.1 Bacteroidota bacterium | reverse complement strand
TGTCAGAGTTATTCAATTACCGAATCTGTAACTTCAATCTGTGTGTCATCATGCATGGAAATCTGCGGATATATAGGGTACCAGGTTCCGCCAATGTTATTGCTTATTACAGACCGGTCAATACGTATGTTTCCTGTGTGGTCGTTTGTGACAAAAAAAATAGCTGAGCCATGAGTATTTACCTTGTTATATGCAATTCTTGTACCCAGAATTTTTAGTGTCATTGTGTTACCATCGTTATAAATTGCACCTCCGCTTCCGCCGCCCGGCGTGCCCGCCTGCCTTGGATTACCGCCGATTCCTGTTGCTTCGTTATGGGTAAAAAGGCAGTTTATAATAGTCCATGAAACACCAATACTGCTTATTGCACCTCCATTAGCGCCCCTGTTACCATAGCTTTCAGCGCCTCCAAAAGTACAATTAACAAGATAAACAGGCTGATTTTCATATTGGCTGAATACTCTGATAGCTCCTCCGCCAACATCAGGACCCACGCTGGCACAAACATTATTATAGAAACAGCAATTAATGGCCTTAAACCTTCCGCCGCGAACCCATATTGCTCCGCCGCCATCATATTCTTTTTCGGCTGTAGAATTTCCATCTGCAAATGTGATATTCTGAACTGTTAATCTCGGATGGTCCTGGTTCTGACAGTGTGAAGTCGTCCAGTGCTGATTCTTATCGCATGTGTTCATGTACAAAATGCGTGTCCGTCCGTTTCCGCTCAGAATAACTTTATTGCCTCCGTCGATAACAATATCCGGATTAGCGTCATTAAATACTTTTGCAGGTCTTTTCATGACAATTACAACAGGGTCGGAGCCGCAATTAAAAACTATTTTTCCGCCACTGGAAACAGCATTAATAAAGGCCTCACAGGTGCAACTTTCAGGTGTTCCGTTTCCGATAATATGGTCAGGCTGGGAAACATTTTCAGGCAGAGCTTCTTCAGGCGCAGGATAATCTGCGCCAGGATTACCGGCAGGAGGACCATCCTCAGGATGTGCCAGCGGAGTGTGAAATCCGCTAAACTGATCCTCTTTTGTGCATGAATTATTAAGTAATAAAAACACAAAAATAGATAAAACAGTAAAGTACTCTATGCACTTTATTTTCATTGCGGAAAACATTTTACTATTTTAGGAGTATCTGAACAAGTCCGGTTAGCTTTTATTCACTGTTCCCCGCATCAATTGACAATAACTCGACATCAAAGATTAGCACACTGTTTGGTTCAATTGTGCCGGCGCCATATTCACCATAAGCTAGCTGGGGTGGTATATACAATATCCATTTGCAGCCGGGTTTCATGAGCTTGAGCGCTTCTGTCCAGCCAGCTATTACTCCGTTTACCGGAAATGTTGCCGGTTGTCCGCGCTCAACCGAACTATCAAATACTTTTCCATCAATAAAGGTACCGGTATAATGCACAGTAACCATACTGGTATCAGTGGGTGATGCTCCCTGACCTTCCCTGATTATTTTATATTGCAAACCGCTGGGTAATGTTACGACACCTTCTTTTGTTTTGTTTTCTTCTAAAAATTTCTGGCCTGCAACTAAATTTGATGCTGCTTTTTGATCATTTAATCTGGTAAGGTAAGTATTAATTATGGCATTTGCCTGATCGGCTGTTATTTTTTGATCTTTTTTACCTATTACATCACTAATGCCCTGCATCAATAATTTTTCGTTTACCGCTGAAATACCGGCTTTTTCAATACTTGTTCCCAAAACCAGGCCAAGACTGTATGACAAAGAATCAAGTTCATTTGTTAAAGCAATGGGTTTCTGAGAAAATACAGATATACACACAAATGTTGCAAACGCAATGCAGAATAAAGATTTTGATTTCATTATCAGATAATTAATTGTTAATAATTTGTATTTAAAATTAGATTATCAAAAGTACTGCGAAGGGTTTACATTTCCAACTAACCATCATTATTTTGATGAATTTATTGATAAAAATTTGTCTATCTTCAGTTAAAGCGGTATTTTGCATTTTATTAACCTTGTCGTTTTGTGAAACTCATATGTTATGAATAACACATGCATAATAATTATTAATTCAGTAACATGCAGGTTTCATCACATTAAAATGAATTTTTATGAAGAAAAAAAAGGTCGCTACATTGTTTTTATTGTTGTTTTCCACATTAATATCCTATCCACTGATGCTGCCTAAAGATACCCTGAAAGCCTGGTACCTTTATCAGCAGGCAAAAACATTTTATGATAGCGCGCTATTTAACGAAAGCGCTGATACTTACCTCAAGGCATCAGCAGAATATAAAAAAGCAGGTTATGATGAAAAATACCTTAAGAACCGTTTGCTATATTTTAATGCAGCCAGAATGGCCAGAAAACAGGTTGATCATAATAAAATTGCTACCGAAAACCTTGTCTTTGCATTAAAGAAATTCGGAGAGAATCATATTCTGACTGCCGAATGCTATAATAATCTGGGGAATGTTATGGATGACAATAATCTGATTGACAGTGCATTATTTTATTTCCGGAAATCAACCCTGATTAAGCTTAAACTTTATGGAGAAAACAACAGCGATGTTGCCAGCGGTTATATAAACATTGGCATTATGCTGAATAAGAAAGGCCAGTTTGATTCAGCCCAATTTTTCGTCACCAGAGGCCTTGCTGTTAAAATTGCGGTATATGGCGAGAACCACATAGAAGTTGCAAAATGTTATAACACGCTGGGTATTATTAATTTTTATAAAGGAACGTATGAAGAGGCTGAGGTATATTTCAGAAAATCAATTGAAATCAGGGAAGCGGTTTATGGCATTGAACACCCCTTGACAGCAGACGGATATAACAATCTCGGCGGCACACTTGAAAAAGAAGGCAAATACTCTGATGCTCTTGAATCTCATTTCAGAGCACTTGAAATAAGGCGAAACAAGCTGCATCCTGACCATCCCAATATTGCCCTGAGCTATAACAATATCGGCATTGTTTATGCCAACATAGGTGAATATGAAATTTCCAATCAGTATTATCTGAAAGCATTGGAAATACGCAAACGGATCCTTCCTCCCAACCATATTGATTTTGCACAAACCTATACAAATATGGCTGTTAATTTTCTCGAAACCGGTGATTGTGAGAATGCCATGAAATTGTTCATGGAGTCGGAGATGATTATAATTAAAACATTTGGCAATGAACATCATAAAACTTCTGATGCCTTCAATAATTTGGGCTCTGCATTTCATTGCCTCGGGATGTATGATTCTGCGCTTGTTTATTTTAACAAAGCTCTTGAAATAAGGAAAAGACTGAATATCCCCGCCGGTATTGCCAATAGTTATAATAATATAGGAGCCTGTTACAAAGAAAAAGGCGATTATGACCTTGCGCTTTCATATTATCAACAGGCTGCAGAAATCATTAAAACAGCCTTCAGTTATGAGCATCCCGACCTTGCCTCAGAATATAACAACATCAGTGAGTCATACCTGCTTAAAAAAGATTTTGATAAAGCATATGAATACACTCTCAAAGCCAAAGCCATTATTACACACCGAAATATTGAAAAAAATACCGACTGGATAAGCCAACTCAACCTAACAGCGATTATTTTGGGCATGAAAGGCGACCTTGAAGGAGAAGCTGAACAGTACAGGCAGGCAGCTGATATGGCAAAGAGTATATTAGGCGAACCCAATTATCGGTTATCAGGCTTATACCAGAATATGGCAATAAATTACAAAGAGCGTAACCTGTATGATTCAGCAATGATATTCATTAAAAAAGCATTGGAATTAAATAAGCTTTATTTTCCCGAGAAGCATCCTGAAAGGGCAGAAGTGTACAAAGCTTTGGCTGAAATATACCATTATAACGGATATCCCGATTCTGCCATTTATTATTGTACCAGGTCACTTCAGAGTAACTATAGCGGCACTCTCAATAATGAAAGTATTGATTTCACAAAAGCCTTTGATGAACTGCATTTTCTTGACGTGCTGACAGCTAGGTCAGAATCAGGCTTGGAATTGTTTAAGATGACCGGTGATTATAAAAGCCTTGTGAATGTAATAGCTGACATTAAAAAAGCATCAGAGCTGGCATTTCTGTTACATAGCAATTATAATCTTGATGAATCAAAGATAATACATGTAGCCGAACTGGCCGATAATTACAAGAATGCTGTTTTTGCAGGAATTGAATTATTTGAACATACAGGGGACAGCATTTGGCTAAAAGATGCTTTCTGCTTTTCAGAACATACCCGTGCTGAAATTCTCAGGGGGTCAATAATTAAATCAAATGCCCTATTGAGGTCTGATATTCCTGATACACTGCTATATAAAGACAGAAACCTGGTTAACCAGATTGCATATCTGAAAAACAGAATATTAAGCTGCGCGGAAGAAACAGGTTGCTATGATTCATGTTATAACATTTATGCCACTAAAGTTGACAGTCTGGCTATTGTGCTTAAGAATACCCGCGACATGATGAAAATAAACGATCACAAGGGCAATGCGAGCAATTATATTAATGCTGACCTGATAACCCAAATCACATCAAAAATTCCCATTGACCAGGCTTTGATTGAATATTGTTTCCAGGACTCTTCAATAATTGCTTTCGTTCTTAAGAAAGATGCATTTA
>JAJUGM010000300.1 GCA_029268165.1 Bacteroidota bacterium | reverse complement strand
GAAGATATTTTGAGCCTTGATGAAGTTGTTGTTGTTGGTTATGGTACTGTAAAACGACGTGACCTGACTGGCGCTGTAAGTTCTGTCAAATCTGAAGAAATAAACAGGCTTCCTACTCATAGCCCGATAGAAGCTATTCAGGGAAAAGTTACCGGCGTTGACATTGTCCGGAGCTCAGGTTCAGCCGGAGCCGGTGTGGATATACTTATCAGAGGCACTAGGTCGATCAACGGAGAAAATGCACCTTTGTTTATCATCGACGGCGTTCAGGGTGGAAATTTTAATGATCTGAATGCAAATGATATCGAATCGATAGAAGTACTTAAAGATGCTTCAACAACTGCTATATACGGGTATCAGGGATCAGGAGGCGTTATTATTATCACTACTAAAAAAGCCAAAGCCGGACGTATAAAAATATCATACAATGGTTATTTTGGAATTAACGGATTAACTCCATATCCCGAGGGCAGGTTAGGCCAGGATTATATTAATTTAAGAAGAGAAGCTTACCGGACTACAGGGAAATGGGATTCGCCTGAGGATGATCCTGCCATATTCGGAAGCCAATGGGAGGCAGTTCAGGAAGGAAAATGGGTTAACTGGATTGACCTTATGCTCAATAATGGCTCAGTTCAGAATCATCAGATTTCCTGTAGCGGAGGTAACGAAAAAACTACTTCGTATTTATCTGCAGGTTACTTTAAAGAGGTAGGAGCAGTCAAAGACAACTTTTCCCGTTACAATATCCGGTTAAATATTGATCATAATATCAGCAAATGGATTAAAGCCGGAGCTCAGATGCAGGTTACCTATTCCGAACGGAATGCAAGAAAGGACGCTTTCGGGAGGGCTATTTCAGCGACACCTTTAGGAACACCTTATGATGAAAACGGAGATATAGTAATATATCCGATTGTTAATGATAATACCACGTTAAGTCCGCTTACCGACCTTCGCCCCAATGCTGCCATTGACAATACCATAGGTACACGTGTTTTTTCAAGCAGTTACCTTGAAATAGAACTGGTAAAAGATTTGACATTCCGTTCAAACCTCGGGGCCAACCTGAACTATGAACGGCAGGGCATTTTTAATGACTCGGCCTCTATGGCACAAATAAATACCAAGCAGAATGAGGCTTCGGTAAATACCAACAACTCAAAATATGTAAACTGGGATAATATTCTGACTTTTTCCAAAGACCTCAATAATCATGTAGTCACTCTTACAGCACTTACCAGTTATACATGGAATGAGAGAGATTATTTTTATGCATCGGGCATCAGGCAACAGCTAACATCATCTCTTTTTTACAGGCTTGCTGCTACTGAACCCGAATCCCGCGAAATTGATTCATATTACCAAAGCAGTAAGACGCTTTCGGTTGCTGGCCGTATTAATTACAGTTACAGGGGTAAGTACCTCCTCACGGCTACATATCGCGCTGACGGAGCCAGCCAGCTTGCCCCTGGCAATAAATGGTCATCATTTCCATCTTTCGCTGCTGCCTGGCGAATAAGTGACGAATCTTTTATGAAAAATGCAGGCCAGATTAATAATCTTAAACTTAGAATAAGCTATGGTGTAACAGGCAATGCCTCTGTTCCTCCATACGGAACCCAGAGTCTTGTTGTTCCGGCCAACAATATGTCATTTGGCGAAGTGGCTGCTCCGGCTTATTCATTTAATAACCTGTTGCAAAGCCATGACTTAACATGGGAAAGGTCAAAGACATTAGATATAGGCCTCGAAACCGGACTTTATGATAACCGCCTGAATGTAGTTATGGATTACTATCATACGAATTCAACAGGTATTTTACTCGACAGGCCTCTTCCAGTATCAGCAGGTGGTATGGTAAGCTCAAACAGCACATTCAGTATCTGGCAGAATATAGGAAATACTCAGAATAAAGGCATAGAAATTGAATTGAATTCTGTTAACATAAAAACGCACAATTTCAGATGGAGTACATCGCTGACTTTTTCCAGAAACAGGGAGGAAATCGTCAGTCTTATTGAAGATAAGGATATAATTATAGATGAAGAAAATTCACTCCTAATAGGCCATCCCATTAATTCATTCTACACATACAAAAAATTGGGTATCTGGCAGACTTCTGACTCTGCTGAAATGGCTAAATTCAAAATTCCTGTAAAGCCCGGTGATATAAAACTGGCTGACCTGAATAACGATTCCACCATCAGCGGGTCTGATGACCGGGCCTATATTGGATCGCGTGTGCCCGACTGGGTCTGTGGCTTACAGAATACTTTTGAATATAAAGGTTTCGATTTGACCATATACCTGTTTGCCCGGTGGGGACAGATGATTGAGAATGAACTGCTCGGCCGTTACAATCCCTCGGGTACAGGTAATGGTCCTGCATATATTGATTACTGGACTCCAGAAAATCCAACCAACGATTTTCCAAGGCCCCATGAAGGATACAAACTTTCTGATTATATAGGCTATCAGACTCTGTACCTGGTAGACGGATCATACTTTAAGATTAAAACTATTACGCTGGGTTATACATTGCCGAAGAAAGTAAGTGAAAAGGCTTATATCAGGAATTTACGCGTATATGTCACAGCTTCAAATATTCTCACATTTGCCCGGAGCCATATGGTAAAATATTATGACCCTGAAAACAGAGGGTCAGAAAAAGCTCCAATGAGCCGTCAACTGGTGTTTGGAGTAAATGTTGACTTTTAATATTATAACAACTATTAAATTTGAGTATGATGAAAACAATTAAGCATATATTACAATATGGAATCGCAGGCATAATAATTATCTGCTTGTTTTCCTGCGAACTTGATGAATACAATCCTTCGGGTGTTACCGCCGATGCAGTCTGGAGTACCCCGCAAGGTTTTCAGACTTTAGTAAATGCTGCATATATTAATCAACGTACCTTTTACGGAAAAGAAGACGGGATAATCATGGGTGAGGCAGGTACCGATATCTGGTTCAGAGCAAGCAAGAGTGACAGCTATAGGCAGTTGTTTAAATATCTCGATTTTACGCCTGATAACAACAGCAGCACAAAAAATTACTGGAGGGATTTATGGCCTGGAGTAAACATGTGTAATGCCGGTATTGAAAGAATTGATGACGCCGGATTCACTTCTGAAAAGGTAAAGAATGAAAAACTTGGCGAACTTCGCTTTCTCAGGGCATTTTATTATTGGCATATTGTTGAAACATGGGGCGGTGTGATGCTCCGTACTACTGAAACCAAAACGCCCGAACTGGAAGCGAAAAGGAGTCCTGTAAAAGATTTTTATAATCTTATGATCGATGATCTGGAATTTGCTGTTCAATGGTTACCGGTTACTCCCGAAAATCCGGCTGAATATAGCCGCGCCACTAAAAAGTCGGCAATGGGCATGCTTGCAAGGGTGCTGCTTACGAGAGCTTATTATTCACTCGATGAGGATAATAAATCTGAAGCTGATTCTTATTTTACCCGTGCAAGAGACATTGCTCATGCTACAATTGATAGTGCAGCCCTCTGGGGAGTTTATTTATACCCTGAGTATGCTGACCTGTGGGATAACAGTCCTACTGGAAATAACAAAAACAACAAAGAAGCATTATACATAATTAGTAATTCACTGAATCCAAGCCTTAATTATGATATTAACGGCAACAGACTTCACCTTTGGTTTATGGCAAGATACAGCGATAAACCCGGCCTGAAACAGGATATCGCTTATGGAAATGACGAACAAAGACGGTTTATGCCTACCCAGTTCCTGCTTGATTTGTTTGATGAAACAAAAGATGCAAGATACAGCGCATCATTTCAGGATACATGGCTGTGTAACGTGGAAGCAGGTTTTACATGGAATGAAGCCGATGCTGCGAAGTATGGTAAGGATGCATCACTAGTGGGAACCAACATCCAGTTTGGTGATACCGCACTTTATGTAACAAAACATGCGGTGCCTGACAAAAACATAAGGAAATATCTGGTTATTGACCGCGACAGCCTGTTCAGGGCAGATACTATATATACCATTGCTGACATATACAACCCACTTATTAAATATAAAGACTGGAATTTAACGGCTTCAAATGCCCAGCCTGGCTATAACGACATTCTGGTAATACGGCTGGCCGAAATGTATATGATCGCCGCTGAAGCAGAATTCCAGTTGGGTGATTTAACCGCTGCAGCCAATGATATTAATGTAATCAGAACCCGCGCTGCAATTCCCGGTAAGGAAAATGACATGCAGATCAGTACATCGGATATTACACTCGATTTTATCCTCGACGAAAGAGCTAGAGAGTTTGCAGGGGAACATATAAGGTGGTTCGACCTGAAACGCACAAGAACCCTGGTTCAGCGTATTGAAAAATACAATAAGGACATCAGAATTCCGGCAAGACTCCTCAGAAAAGATAACGGGGTATTTGAGAATGTTTTGCTGAGACCTGTTCCACAAACAGAAATAGATGCTCTTCTGAACGGTGAAGAATTCGGACAGAATCCGGGATATATTGAATAGTGATGAAATATGATAACTGATTTTAATTTTGTCTGTAAATAAACAAAACTATTGGATACTCAGTCACTGAGACTTTGGCAAATTACCTTTATTTATCTTTTACTAAAAAAGTTAGAAAGCATGAAACAGCTT
>JAJUGM010000299.1 GCA_029268165.1 Bacteroidota bacterium | reverse complement strand
GTCTCTATCCGCTGTGGGCGCAGGGGATTTGAGGGGAGCTGCTCTTAGTACGAGAGGACCGGAGCGGACAGACCTCTAGTGTACCTGTTGTGGCGCCAGCTGCACCGCAGGGTAGCTATGTCCGGACGAGATAAGCGCTGAAAGCATCTAAGCGCGAAGCTCACCTCAAGATGAGATCTCCCTTAAGGGTCGTCGAAGACTACGACGTCGATAGGCTGCAGGTATAAAGACAGTAATGTCAAAGCCGAGCAGTACTAATTACCCGTGTGCTTTCTCGTTGTCAGCTTATTATGCATATCTTTCCGGCATGTAAAATATTATCCGTTTCAATACGGACTGTCATCAGGTAAACCTTCTTATCTCAAGGTTTACACTACCAGCAGACAAGTCTTATAAAACATGCATTCCAGAATTTATTAAAAGACAATATTTGTTTGCTGGTATTAACGACTTAAGGTGACTATAGCAATGGGGTTCCACCTCTTCCCATTCCGAACAGAGAAGTTAAGCCCATTAGCGCCAATGGTACTGCTTTCGCGGGAGAGTAGGTCGTCGCCGATCCTCAATCCCGGTCATTTTATAAAATGGCCGGGATTTTTTTATTATTTTTGTGCCTCACATACTAAATCGATAAGTTGTCCATTAATGTTCATATATAACTAACTTCATTTCAAATTAATGAGATGCATTTCAACAATACCGCTTTGCTTTCTTTTAATTATCGCTAAAATTACTGTCAGTGCCCAGATTGATACATCCCTTGTTATTGTTTCATGGAAACTCGATCCGTATTATATTGAAAAAATACCTACTGAACTTGATACCAATCTTAAAGGATTTCAAATAGACAATCCAATATATAAAGAATATATTTCTGCAACCACACTGGGCAATTTAAGTGCACCTTCCGTCAGTAATATTTTTGCTGATCGCGATATTAAAGAAGATTATATTGTTGCCAACGTATTCTACCCTTTTATGAAAAGAATTCAAAATACATATTACATCAACACCCGAAAGCCATTTTCAAAACTTACCTATTATACCGGAGGAGGATCATATTCAAAAGAAGAAACTTTTGAGGCATTCCATACACAAAATATCAACCCAACACTGAATATCGGGTTACAATTCACTACTCAGGGAGCAGCCGGCCAATACAGATTGCAGCGAACAAAAAATAATTCCTTCAGGATTTTCAGTAACCGTAATGGCAGAATTTATTCCTATCACCTTTCATTGAATGTGAATCATATTTTTGCCAATGAGAACGGAGGAATTGTTAATGACACGCTGATTACTGATACGGTCTATACCCTCACTAAGTATATTCCAACCTTGTTCGGAGGTGTTGACCAGACTAATAAAAACCAACCCGATGTATTTCACGACATCCGAAACATAAGTTTTTTTACCATTCAGGAACTTGCTATCCGGAAAAAGATTACAGCAACAGATTCTGCAGCTTCAGCAAGAAAAATACGGATTTTTTATCCGAAGCTGGCTTATATCTTTAGCCTCGACCGTACTAAAGTACTATTTACTGATAAAAACCCTTCTTTAGGCTTTAATGCCGGCTTATATCCCGATGTATATATTGACAAAAGCCTTACAAAAGATTCACTTTTCTGTTGGAAAGTGCAAAATACCATGAGGATGCAGTTTCAGGGCCGTAAGAATAATCATTATTTTATTGACTTTTCATTTGAGGCTATGAATTATACCCAATATGTACCTTCCGATACAATTATAGAATATCATTTCTTTTATCGTGACAGAAGCCTTCCTCCGGCAAACCGTAATGCACAGTTACATAATACCTATCTGTCATCCGGTTTTTCGCGGATTTTTGCCAATACCTTAAAAATCAATCTTTATGGAAGATATTATCTCTCAGGTTATCAGTTTAGTGATTTTCAGTTATCCGGTGAAATAGAACTGATGATTAAACGGGGAAAAAATATTTTCAGCCTCAAAGGGGAGGCTTCAAACGAGCTTTTTAGACCTGGCTTTCTTTACAGCAAATTCATTTCAAATAATTTTATCTGGGATCAAAACCTGAAACAAACCGGTATTTCCAATTTATCAGGAGAATTGAACCTTTCATCAAAAAAATTTGTTATACAAACTGATTATTATTTACTTCGCAACCTGATTTATTTTGATACAGCAGCATACCCGCGCCAGTATCAAAAAGGATTATCAGTGCTGACAGTAGTTGCACAAAAAGAATTTAATATCTGGAAATTGCACAGCATAAATAAAATAGCATGGCAACAGGTGAGCAATACTGATGTTCTAAGTCTGCCTGTTTTATCGCTTTACAGTTCAAACTATTTTGAACATGAGTTTTATTTCAGGGTCACAGAGGGAAGACTTTTAACAATGGTTGGCTTTGATTTGTTTTACAATACCAGCTATTATGCCAATGCTTATATGCCCCCTTTGGCTGTGTTTTACCAGCAAAAGGAAAAGCAACTGGGGAATTATCCATACATCGATGTGTTTCTTAACTTGAAACTAAAAAGAGTGAAATTTTTTGTTAAATACGAGCATGTTAATTCAGGATGGATTGACAGAAACTTTTTCACAGCCTTACATTATCCAAAGAACCAACGGTACTTAAAATTAGGAATTTCATGGACTTTTTATGACTAAACCTGTTGAAAAAGATTAAAAGCCATTGTACCACTAATCAATTATTCTTTACTAATTTATGCCTAAGCTAATGAAAATGAAACGTCTATTGTTGATACTTTTGCCGCTGATGATGCTGATAGTCTCATGTCACAACGGAAAGCAAAACAGCACAACGGATGAAGTGAGCAATAGCCTTGCTGATATTAAAAGAAAAGGCAAATTGATAGTTATAACTGATTATAGCTCAACAAATTATTTTATTTATCGCGGTCAGCCCCTTGGTTATCAATATGAAATGCTGCAGGAACTGGCCAATTACCTCAACGTTAAGCTTGAACTGAGAGTAAACAGTGATCTGGAAAAAAGTTTCAAATTACTGAATAAAGGCGAAGTTGACCTTATTGCCGAAAACATAACCATTACCCGTGAACGCAAGGAAAAGGTAAATTTTACTATTCCTTATGCTCAGTCGCGCCAGGTACTTGTGCAAAGAAAACCTGAAAAATGGATGGCCATGTCAAAAAAAAATCTGGAGGCTTCTCTTATTCGTAATCCACTCGATCTGGCCGGAAAGACTATTTATGTCCAGAGAAACTCTGCACATGTTGCACGGCTCAGGCATTTATCAGAAGAAATAGGTGATACCATACATCTTGTTGAAGTGGACGAAAATGCAGAGCAACTTATTTATCTTGTTTCAACAGGTGAAATTCCCTATACTGTGAGTGATGAAATTCTGGCCAGGGTTAATCAGACCTATTTTGATAATATTGATGTTGAAACTCCCGTCAGTTTTCATCAGAATATGGCATGGGCAGTGAGAAAAGATGCAAATGAACTGCTTGCCGAACTTAATACATGGCTTGAAGAATTCCTGCAATCAAAACGTTTCAGAAATATTTATGCCAGGTATTTTGAAAACAACAAGTCGGCTATAATTCAAAGTAGCGACTATTACGCTATAAATACAGGCAAAATTTCTCCGTATGACGACCTTATAAAGCATTATAGCAAGAAACTGGGATGGGACTGGCGTTTACTGGCCTCGATGATTTACCAGGAATCGCGGTTTAAAAACGAAGCTACATCGTGGGCAGGGGCATTCGGGTTAATGCAACTTATGCCTAATACTGCCCAGCGATATGGTGTTGATATTACTTCTTCACCAAAAGAGCAGATAAGGGCAGGTACTTCATTTATTGCATGGCTTTCAAAGCAATTCAGCGATATTACAGATGAAAATGAAAGAATTAAATTTATACTTGCTGCCTATAACATTGGCCCCGGCCATGTAATTGATGCACGAAACCTTGCAAGAAAAAACGGAGCCGACCCCAATATTTGGGAGGGAAGTGTTGAAAAATACCTGTTAAAAAAATCAGATCCGGTTTATTATAATGATCCGGTTGTTAAATACGGATATTGCAGAGGTACTGAAACTTATCGTTATGTTATTGAAGTTCTTGAAAGATACGAACATTATAAAAATATTCTCAATAAACCAGGAGACAGATGAAAGATAAAAGATGCCGGATGGGGATTTCAGAAGCAATAATCAGGAAACCGGCCTCAGAAATTGCTTATTGGCTCAGGTTTTTAATAGCTTCTTCAAGTGGTTCTTCAGGCCTGATATAATTGTAGATACCCCAAAAACTATCTTCATATTGCCGGATTAAATCAGAAAAGATTTCATAGGTTCTGACTGTTTCTTTTAATCTGAATTTTTCAATATCTGTTGTATCAATCTGTGTAACTGCCATTTCAAGGCTTGTCTGATACAAGGAACCAAACAACTGACTTTTTTGCCTGATACGAAATACTGTTTCACACCGGATGAAATTAAGGTGATACTTTTTACCTGTTTTTAAGAAAGCAACCCTGTATTTTGCTTGCTGAGGTCTAACCTTGATATTGCGGGGTTTTTTCAGTACAAACCTGTCAGCGGCATCTTCAATTTTTAAGGGATCCACTTCAAACTCAACCTCAACGATGGCCAGTGTTTTAATATCCAGGTAAATGTTGCCT
>JAJUGM010000298.1 GCA_029268165.1 Bacteroidota bacterium | reverse complement strand
GGTCAGTATGGCAGAAATTACCTGTGGATAGAAGTTGAAAACAAATCCAGCTTCACTTTTATTCTTCAGAGCGAAGCCATTGATACTTATAATTATCATCGTTGCAACATAATATATCCTTTATCCAAATCACGAATATTAATAAAAAAGAATTTGATAAAAGGAAATAGGCTTGATTTTGAAGTTAGTAATATGCTTGTGGCACCGGGTAAGGGATTGGTGTCAGGTATTACTTTTTAGAAAAACGGTTACTTTTAACATGCTGGATTTAACCATTGATCATCTCAAGCTGTCCTGAAAGTCTCACTGGCAGTGGCTGCTTGTATATTAGACATGCAAAAAACTGCTCATAACCGTTAATAGTATTTTCCAGCGTAAATCGTTTATGAGCAGCTTCTATTCCATTGGCGATTAGTTTTTTTCTTAGTTGGTGATCATACAGAACCTGTTTGATTTTTAAAGCCATTTGTTCCGGATTTCCATCTTCAAACCAGAGGCCGTTTTTTTCACTTTCAAGTGCATCAATAATGCCGGCGGCCCTTGTACCTACAACAGGTATACCCATCCCCATCGACTCAAGCAGAGCCTGTGAGAAACCTTCGGTCGTTGATGGCAATACCGTTACGGTAAATAGTTTATAATAGTTCATTATGGTTTGCTTATCAACGGTTCCCGCATAAATTATCTGATTTCTAATACCTTCCCGGTTAATTACGTCATCAAGGCATCCGGGTTTAATACCCAGAAAAATAACTTTTATTGTGGGTTCAAGATATTTAAGTGCTTTTATTAATTGTTCCTGTTTCTTTAATCTTGATACACAGCCTATGACTATGTCATTTTCATTAATGCCATGTTTATTCCTTAACTCCTCGACGATACCGGGATTATAATAAGATAAATATTGAGGATTAATACCGTTAAATATTACATGAAGATGGTGGGCAGGATATCCTTTTTTAATAAAAATTTCTTTTAATTCATGGCTGACAACAATTATTTTTTCTGTAATTGATAAATAAAACCAGCGCTGAAGAGCACCGCCGTTACTTCTGGGCGTTTGCCTGCGCGTATGAACAATAAGGCATTTCAGGTTAAAAAAAAGCTTGGCAAAATAAGTAATATACCTGTCTTTACTCGATTGTGCATTGATAATCTCAACATTATTTCTTTTTACTATCTGAGCCATATCTTTACAATCTGACCATGAAATTTTAGATTTGAAATGGACAACTTCTGTTTTAACGTCAGTACCCTGAAGAATCTGAAATAATAAACTTTCCTTGCGGCATGCAACCAATACGGAATGTCCGCGCTGAGCGAGGCCTGTTGCAAGTGAAGCTATTGAAAAGGTTGAGCCGGTGCCTCTGTAACCTTCACAAGTAGTCAAAAGAATGTTCATGTTTGTGAATTAATTTTAAGACATGTTAATAAATCACGGGAGGTAAAGAAATGCACCAAATCTTAAATGGATGCTTAGCAATTCTTAATGAAAAGAGAATTTTAGCATAACCAAATATTAAATTGCTGCCAGTAATTCAGCTTATTTTTCGGGCGATGGATAATAAGTCCTATATCTCTTTGATCATTTAAAATACGTGAATAACGATTTAACTAAAAATTAACTCAGGGATAACATCCAGGCCATATTCATTTGATTATTTTATACTCATTTTACAATGAGGTAATTAGTGATATATGAGTAAAAAACGTGAGGTTGAAATTGTTGTCTTATCCGATGTTCATTTAGGCACGCGTGGCTGCCATGCCAGGGAACTGTATAAATACCTTAAAACAATTAAACCTGAGATATTGATACTCAACGGCGATATTATTGATTTCTGGCAATTCAGCAAAAGATACTGGCCTAATTCGCACATGAAAGTGATTAAACAAATTATCACACTAGCATCCAAAGGAACCAAAACCTACTATATTACAGGAAATCACGATGAAACGCTCAGGAAATTTGCCAATATGAAAATCGGAAATCTTCAGGTAGTTAATAAACTAATATTAGATGTACATGGTAATACTGTCTGGTTTTTTCACGGAGATGTTTTTGATGTGATCATGCAATATTCTAAATGGTTAGCCAGATTAGGCGCAATAGGGTATGATGGACTGATTATCGTAAATAATTTTGCCAATGCTGTTTGCAGGTTTTTTGGACGCGAAAGAGTTTCTTTATCCAAAAAAATAAAAGATAATATTAAATCGGCTGTAAAGTATATTAATAAATTTGAAGAAACAGCTGCACAGGTGGCTCAGAAGAAAGGTTATGATTATATAGTATGCGGACACATTCATCAACCTGATATCCGCGATATTGAAATAAACGGCAGGACGGTAAAATACCTCAATTCAGGAGACTGGATAGAAAATCTCACCGCGCTTGAATTTCACCAGAAGCAATGGAGGCTGTTTTATTATTATGATGAAAAAAACAGGATTGATTCAATAGTAGAAGAGGAAAAATCAAAGCTAATTGAAGATTATGACAGCAGGCAGTTATTTAAATTTATGCTTGATGAATTCAATTCCTGAACACTCAATAGGCTCAATATTAATATTATACAAAGAAACAACCTGCTGAATGCAGCAGGTTGTAATATTTTAAATATTTCGCTAACGGGTTTTCTAACCCTGTGTTTTAATGATTATTGCTTCACTATGGAATATGAAATGATTTTCTTACCTGATTGAATTTTCAGAATGTAACTGCCTGCATTTAAGTTTTCGATGTTTAATGTAATTTTGGCATCGGCAGATAATTTATAAACCAGCATCTTTCCCGATAAATTGTATAATGATAATGAAAGAGTTTCTTCATCCGGATTATCAACATGAAGAACATTATTGGCAGGATTCGGATATGCGATGATTGTTTCATCATCCGCATTGCTGATTTTAATTTCGGTATCAGTACTCTTCCAATTTCTTATATACTTATCATATTTTACGAAAACAGGATTGGAATAAAACCAAAGGTCAGCAAAAGCTTTAGCTGCATCGTTGGGAGCCAGTAGCTGATCAGAGAGGGGGTTACCTTCTCCATCGGTTTCGTTAGCAACGTTCAATCCATGATTTGTACCGCGCAACCTGAAATACATGTTGCTGCTTACATTGTTAATAGTAATTTTCATTTCTTTCCAGCCATTACCTATGTCTTTCCATTTGCTGCTGATCAGTCCTTTACTGTCAATTATGCCGCCTTTGGCATCAAAGCGTGCTATGACCCTGGTAGTGTTAACCGAATCGACCTTATACAGGACACTATCCTTGCTGATTTTATCCGTAACATATCCTGCAATAAGATCAATATGGTCAAGCATGGGTTTGCTATAATTGCTGTAACGGTTATGATTAGGTGTAAGCGGGTCATGAACTAGTATAAAAATGGTAATCGACTGGCTGTTTAAATCAAGTGTTTCTCCCATCGTTGCTGTTTTGCCTGAATTTTTAATACGGAATTGCAGGTAATCAATTAAATCACCTGTTACAACCCAGCTGTTACCCGACTTTAATCCTTTTGCAATGTTGGTAGGATTCAATGACCCGTGGGTATAGACGTAGGTTTTCTGGTATTCACCGGGATAGAAGTCATTAATGGTATCATGAAAATCGGAACTTGCAAACAGCCACCATTCACGGCCTTCACTCAACAGGGCATCCCACAGTCCGCCGACTTTTGCTGCAAAAATACCCGTTCCGCCATAAGTGGCATTGCCATTGGCAACTGAGGGGCTGTATTCGCCGCGGTTTTTCGACTTCTGATGGCCTGGCATGCTTTCAAATCCAAACGCAACATCGGGTCCGGCATCATTCATATCGCGAAAGTCTGCTATCGTATATGTCTTTTTTCTTTCCGGGTGTGCAGGAATAATCCATGATTGATAGGGATAATGTTGCTGGCACCATCTGATGGCTTCCAGCGTTTTTTCATGGCCGGTGTTTTTGCTTTTTACCCAGCCTCTTAAAGCACCACCGGTTGTATCTCTGTCACTGTTGTCAAATTTATACTCAAATTCAGCCAAAGCATTAACACTGGGCTGTTTTCTTTTGAACTGACCACCAAGTATGGCAACACTTCCATGTTCATGCCCTGGCAGATTCCATTCAAATCCCTGAATGATGGTGTTCCTTCTGTATTGTTTCCTTACATTTAAAACAGAAGGAAATGAGTATTCGCTCAGGGACTGCCACCTCCACATATTCTGATGTCCTGAGCTGACAGCATAAGTACCAACAATAGGATTAGGGTTATACTGATCCCAGTAAACAATGGTATCCATGTCCTTACCCGAAAAACGCCCGTCACGGTTAAAACCGCCGCCGTGCTCACTGTTAGCCCACCAATCGAGCCCATACTCAGCATTTTTTTTCATTACATAATTAAAACTGAATGCGCCATCAGTAAATGTTGTATGCTGATGAAAATCACATACAACATAGCCGGGTTGTGACAGCACGCTGTTGAATCCGGTTATTGCCGCTAAAAAAAGACCTGCAACAATATGTTTGGCTATCATATTGGCATTAAAAAGAATAGAATTTTTTCTCATATCAAACTTTTTATTGGTTTATACAGCCAAACTATCTCTAACATCTTAAATCAATCTTTCGCAAAAACTATTTTTTATTTAATATATATAACTGTTTTTATTAAATTAT
>JAJUGM010000297.1 GCA_029268165.1 Bacteroidota bacterium | reverse complement strand
GATAGGTAATTTGTTTAATTTTAGTATTATTGCAAATAATTATCATTTAAAAATACAATTTAATAATAAACATTATGAAAATAGAATCGGTAAAAGCAATAGAAATTCTTGATTCAAGAGGAAATCCTACTGTTGAAGTTAACCTTGTGCTCGAAGACGGCGCAACAGGCCGTGCCATGGTGCCCAGCGGCGCATCTACAGGCGAACGTGAAGCCTGTGAACTGCGTGACGGAGATAAAAAACGATATGGCGGAAAGGGCGTGTTAAAGGCTGTTGAAAATGTGAATAATAAAATTGCAAAGGAAATTGAAGGTAAATGCTTTGTAAGCCAACGTGAACTTGACTATTTTATGATTAACATGGATGGAACAGCCAATAAATCAAAACTTGGAGCTAATGCTATTCTGGCTGTTTCAATGGCTTATGCCAGAGCCGAATCTATGAGCGCTGGAATTCCTTTGTATCAATATCTTGGTGGCAGCAATGCCTATTTATTGCCCGTTCCTGCCATGAATATTATAAACGGCGGAAAGCATGCCGATAATAATGTTGATTTTCAGGAATTTATGATTGCTCCGCATGGCGCTTCATCCTTCACTGAAGCCATTCGTATGGGCGTTGAAGTATTTCATACACTCAAAGGAGTGCTTAAAGCAAAAGGATATAGCACAGGTGTTGGCGATGAAGGCGGTTTTGCTCCCGACCTGAAATCAAACGATGAAGCTGTTGAAGTTATTCTTGAAGCTATTAATAAAGCCGGATATAAACCCGGTCAGGATGTTAGTATATGTCTTGACCCCGCAGCAAGTGAACTGTGGGAAGACGGAAAGTATAAAATGTTCAAAAGCACTGGCAAATACCTTACCAGCGATGAACTGATTAAACTCTGGGAAAGCTGGGCAAAACAATATCCTATTGTTTCACTTGAAGATGGCCTTGCTGAAAACGACTGGACAGGTTGGAAAAACCTTACACAGGCCCTGGGGAATAAAATTGAGCTGGTTGGAGATGACCTGTTCTGCACAAATAAAGCAATACTGGCTGAAGGGATTGAAAAAGGTGTTGCCAATGCAATATTAATTAAACTGAATCAGATCGGTTCAGTTACGGA
This sequence comes from Bacteroidota bacterium, assembly GCA_029268165.1. Lineage (GTDB taxonomy): Bacteria > Bacteroidota > Bacteroidia > Bacteroidales > UBA10428 > UBA5072. The sequence goes on along the minus strand of JAJUGM010000297.1, from coordinate 3,568 downwards.
AACGTTAGAAACCATTGAACTGGCATACCGTAACAGGTATAAATGCTTTATTTCGCACCGGAGTGGTGAAACCGTTGATAGCTTTATAGCCGACCTTGCAGTTGCAGTAAATGCCGGACAAATTAAAACAGGTAGCGGATGCCGGGGTGAACGTATTGAAAAATTCAATCAACTCATGCGCATCGAGCAGGAACTTGGTAAAGCTTCATCTTTTGCCGGGAAAAAGGCTTTCCTGTATGCATAAAAAGAATCATTTGAAATAGTTTTGTTTACAAAAATTTAACTAAGGTAACCTGACCATTTTTTAGTCAGGTTACTTTTTTTAATAATCCAAAGATCAATTCTTATAAGCTATCTAAGCTTTTCTTCATTTAACGATCTTAAATTTTACATGATGCTTCCTGTAAAATTTTATAAATTTCAAAAATGATTTCGATTAATATTCCCGGATATAAAAAATTAGAAGCCTTTCATCTGGTTCTCGATTTTAACGGTACACTGGCTGTTGACGGCAAATTAATTAAAGGTGTAAAAAGCAGGTTGAAGCTGTTAAGTAAACATCTGGATATTCATATTTTAACAGCCGATACTTTTGGAACATCAAAAAAGGCTTTAGGAAATTTGAAGTGCAGGCATATAATAATATCTGCTGTTGGGCAGGATATTCAAAAAGCGCAATATGTGGATAAACTGGGTAAAGACCATGTAATAGCCATCGGAAACGGCCATAATGACTTACTTATGATACAACAGGTAATATTAGGCATTATGGTAATACAAAAAGAAGGAGCTTTTGCCCCGCTTTTTCAAAAGGCTCATATCGTTTGTTTTTCAATAATTGATGCACTAGAACTGCTTCAAAATCATTTGCGGATAATAGCTACGTTAAGGAATTAATAGATAACAAACAAATAGTTTTGAACGAAAGTCATCTGAAGACCTTAAGTGCATTTTAAAGTATTGCTGATGAATATTTAAATGAAATGGAATATAGATTCTTTTGGTTTTGTTTGCTGGCATGAAATCAATGATAATGAAACAATATGTCCGCATTGTCATGAAAGCATTTTGTCAATTGACAGAGAGCCTTATGATAAAAAACTTATAAGAGCATTAAATCATCCCGAACAACAAACAGTACTCAGGGTAATTCAGATTCTTGGCGACAGGCATAACCCCGATACCCTGCCTTAGCTTGCAGAAGAGCTAAAAAAATCAGATAATCCTTATATTAAGAAGGCACTGATAATGGCAATAGCCAATTATATACTTCCTGTGGCTAAGGAAATAATCAATAAATATACAGGCTGACAATATTCAGTAATTCTTAGAGAATGTGCAGTGGCGTGTTTGAAATATCTGTAGTTTTATTACAATTTATCAAGGTTATATTTTATTCTATTTTTTTTATAAGGTTATTAATCTGCCAGAAAAACGAAATGAATTAATTAAAAAACTTTAATATATTTGAAAATATTGTTTAAAAATTTGGGCAATTTATAAACTTACTCGGTTTTATTTTTTAATTGCTAAGTTTAAGTATTGTTATGATTCTTAAAGACGAAGTTGAAAAATTATTGTTAGATATAGAAAATGACAGGTTAGAGCGCACTACATCAGTTAGAGAAGATAAATTAGGTCCACTTGTTTGTGCATTATCCAATGATTTTCCTAATCACAAACAGCCGGGTTATATTTTATTAGGTGTGAAGGATGATGGAAGCATTGCCGGTATGAGTTGGAAAGATAAAGAATTGCGAAACATTGGAGATTTGAAAGCTAATGGAAATATTTTACCTCCACCATCAATGGTTATTAGTCCGGTTTTTAAATTCCCTGAGGGCGAGGTTGTTGTTATTGAAGTAATACCATCTCGTTATCCTCCTGTACGTTATAAAGGTCGATGCTGGATAAGGATAGGGCCAAGAAGAGGCATTGCAACTATCGAGGAAGAAAAGATGTTGACTGGAAAAAGAGCTGGTTATATAAAATCATTTGACGTAACTCCTGTTATAGGTTCAAATTTAAATGATATTATTCTGGACTATTTTAAAAACACTTATCTGCCGCTTGCAGTTGCAAAAGAGACCATTCAGCAGAATAATAGGAATATAGAAGAACAACTTGCCTCACTACGTTTTTATGATATAAAAGAAAATTGCCCTACGAATGGAGGTATATTGTTATTTGGTGTTAATCCCGTTTATTATTTGCCGGGAGCTTATATTCAGTATATCAAATTTAACGGGAATGAAATGATTAATGATGTGGAATATGAAAAGAAATTTTCGGGAGCTTTAATAACTGAATTAAATACAATAGATGAGTTTATCAAGAAGAACATAATTAAAGAAAGACCTGTCAAAAAGAACTCTTTTCAGGAAGAAGTTATTCAAAATTATCCTTACTGGGCATTAAGGGAATTAGTTATGAATGCTGTTATGCATCGAGATTATGAATCCCATGCACCTATATATATTTATGAGTTCTCAGACCGTATTGAAATTATTAATTCTGGTGGATTATACGGAGAAGTTAATGAGTTTAATTTTCCTAATGCAAGCGATTACCGTAATGTTGTTTTGGCTGAATCAATGAAGGTACTTGGATATGTGAATAAATTTAATTATGGGATCAAGAGAGCAACTGATGAGTTGATTAAAAACGGAAACGGGAAACCTATTTTTGACTTTTCATTGAAAACCAAATTTAAAGTTACAATCCCTATTAACCAAAGCTGGTAATGAAAACAATTATATTTTTTAATAATAAAGGCGGAGTTGGGAAAACAACACTTGTATACCATATAGCATGGATGTTATCAGAATTGGGAATAAGAACTCTTGCAATTGACCTTGACCCTCAATCCAATCTTTCTTCTATGTTTCTTGATGTTCAGAGATTGGAAGATATTTATGAAAAAGAATTACCTGAAACGGTAATAAGTTCAATAGTACCAGTTGTTTCAGGTGATCCTTATATTCATGTTTATATTGAAAAGGTTAATGAAAATTTAGGGTTAATCATAGGTAATATTTCTTTATCAGTTTTAGAAGATAAATTAAGCAATGAATGGCTAAGATGCCTTCACGGAGATGTATACTCTTTTAAAGTTACCAGCATTTTTTATACAATCATTAATGATGCTGCAAAACGCTTTAATGCAGAAATAGTTATAATAGATGTAGGACCAAATCTGGGAGCAATTAATCGTTCTGTTACAATTAGTTCTGACTATATCATTATGCCTGTTGCATCCGATTTGTTTTCATTGCAAGGTATCAAGAACATCGGATTAACATTGAGTAACTGGAAAAAAGAATGGGATGACAGGCTTTCCAGAAAACCTCAGAATTTATTAATTGAAATTCCAGAGAACAAAGTCAAAGCATTAGGTTACATTGTTGTACAATATTCTGCCCTCGAAAGCCGGCCTGTAAAATCATATTTGAAATGGGCAAATCGAATTCCTTCAGTATATTACAAACATGTTCTTGGTTATGAGGAAACAGGCATATCTGTTGATAATGATAATAACTGTATTGGTTTATTAAAACATTATCGTAGT
>JAJUGM010000296.1 GCA_029268165.1 Bacteroidota bacterium | reverse complement strand
ACTGATGAGCATCAGATAATCAACATGGGCAAAAAAAACAGGCTCTCTGATTGTTATCAGAAAGCCTGTTGGTTAAAAACAATGAGCTACAGAACTATTTTGAAGGTTTAATGCCCACAAGTTCAACATCAAAAATAAGGGTTGAATAGGGTTTAATTCTTCGTGAACCCATTTCGCCATAACCAAGCTTGTAAGGTATAAAAAATCTGTATTTTGAACCGACATTCATCAATTGCAATCCTTCTGTCCATCCTTTAATAAGGCCTGAAACATAAAATACCGACGGCTGGCCTCTCTTGAAAGAGTTATCAAATTCCATACCATCAATGGTTTTGCCTACATAGTTAACGATCACGGAATCATCTGATTGAGGTTTGGGTCCTGCTCCCTGTGTAATTATCTTATATTGCAGTCCGCTGGGTAAGGTAATTACACTATCTTTTTTTGCATTTTCTTCAAGAAATTTTTCATTGTCAGTTTTGTATTCGGCAAACATTTTTTTAATGGAAAACATTTGCAGGTAGTTTTGCATTTCATAACTGGGCGGAATGGTGCTGTCTTTTGCAAAAACAGCCTGCATACCTTTACTGATGGCTTCATAGTTCAGCTCATCAATCCCGCCGCCCTGTGCACCGCGGGCCCATAAAACACCCAGATAAAAACTTACCGTATCAAGTTCGGTTTCTAATTTAACTTTGGAATAATTCTTTTTGTTCTGGCATGCATTGAATAATACCATACTGCTTAAAAACAGCATTATAAACGAAATACTTCTCATAAATTGTTTGTTTAATAATTTGCGCAGCGAAGATAAATTTTTTATTCAACAATGTCAGTAAATATTGAAAAATCTTTTGTTGAATTATTAACTGAATTTGTAATTTGCACTCTATAAAACAAAGAAATGACATGCATTTGGTAAAACAATGGATAAAAAGAATACCAATTTTCCTGGCCTGTCTGGCAATTCAAGTTAATCTGACAGCACAGGATACAGTAAAAACAAATATGAAGCAAAATGCCGCACGCTTTTTTTCGGTCAATGACTTTCAGAATGCCTTGCCATTATATCGTCAATTACTTGACTTATACCCCAAAGAGCCTATTTACCAATATCGTGCCGCACTATGCCTGTTTAACCTGAACATTAACCTTGATGAAGCAGCCGTTTTATTTCGTTCCCTCCTTACTGATCCGGATTTTCCCATGGCATCATTTTATTATGGGCGTACTTTGCATTTACAATATGCATTTGAAGATGCAATAAAAGCCTATTCCAGGTTTATATCCACTGCAAAAAAATCAGATATAAAAAAGCTGAACGTCCAGCGTTATGTTGAAATGGCAAAAAACGGGACTGAACTCACACGCAATGCAAAATCAATTACGGTGAAAAATTCCACCGAGGTTTCTCTTGACCAGCTTGACAGGTCATATTCGTTGAGTACTAACGGTAAAGTTATCAGAAAACCAAAGGAATTCAACACAAAATATGATCAGAAAGCGGGATTGGGTTCACTGATGTATTTACCATCTTACACAGAAGTAAATGAGTACGTATATGTTTCGGGATTGCGGGAAAAAGGGAAAAAAGGCAGGGAAATATTCAGAATCAGAAATATAAATCATCAGTCATGGAGCATGCCTGAACCGCTGAGCGACATCATAAATACTGCCTATAACGAGGACTATCCGTTTTTCGATGCACGCACATCCACACTTTATTTCAGCTCAGAAGGCCATTCAAGTATGGGTGGGTATGATATATTTAAATCGGTATATGACTGGAATACAAAAACATGGTCAAAGCCCCAGAATCTGGGATTCCCGATCAATTCTCCCTATGATGATTTTATGTTGGTTACTGATGAACTTGGCCTGACAGCCCAGTTTGCATCAAACCGAAATACAATGCCCGGTAAGGTGAAGCTTTATAAAATTATTCTGAAAGAAAACGAAACCGAATTGAAATTCCTTACAACAGAAGATATCCGTGAAATGTCATTATTGTCTGGTACAGCCGACGCTCCTGATCAGACTTTGGTTGCACAACCGGAAAAATCTGAAATTAACTACCCGGTAGGCTCTGAAGAACTTATATATAACAAAAGTGCATACAATATATTGATTGCTGAAGCGCTGATATTGCAGATCAGGGCTGACTCAATGAACCGGCTTGCCAGAGACCAGCGTATCATATTGCGCAATACTACTGATAATGATATCAGGAAGCAAATGATTGCCGATATTATCAGATATGAAAAAGAGGCTAAAAAAATACAGCAACAGGCAGATGAAAAATTTATGGCAGCCCGTAAAATGAAGAATTCCTGTGATACAATTCCCGCCGATAGCTTTGTCAATACAAACATATATCAGGGCTTTGATGAAGAGCAGGTTATAACAGATACCCTCAGTGGTCAGAAGAGAAGTGCTGAGGTGATACAGGCTCAGTCAGATAAAAAAATTATTGGGCAGACTAAAATTACGGTACCGCCTGTGGCGGACATTTCAGCACTGCCTGCTGACTCCGGGGGTCTTGTATATCGTATTCAGCTTGGCGTCTTTAAAACGCCAAAGGAAATCAATGCATTCGGCGGGTTATTTCCATTATTTGAAGAATGGCTTGAACAGAACAATGTTTACAAATATTATACTGGCCATTTCTTAACTGCAGCTTCAGTTGCTTCTGCTCTTGAAAAAATAAAAAAATCGGGTTTCCCCGATGCATTTGTGGTTGCTTTTTATAACGGCAGGCAAATTTCAACAGAAAAAGCCCGTGAAATAGAATTTACAAAATTAAAACTGTAAATTAATGAGTATTTTTTATAATTTTGTATGAACAAAATATGGTTCTTTTGATTCAACATGCAATAAAATAATGAAAAGCAAAGAGCTACATATTACTAAGCCGGATTTAGAAGAACTCACAGATGAAGGTACCGGAGAGGGCAGGTTTCTTGTTTTGCACAATGACGATTTTCATACATTTGATTTTGTTATTGAAAGCCTGGTAGAAATATGCAATATGGATATCATTCAGGCAGAACAATGTACTTATCTTGTGCATTACAAGGGAAAATGCGATATTAAAAAAGGTTCTTTTGAGTTTCTGAAACCTTTTAAAAACGGCCTGATTGAAAAAGGATTAAATGCAACTATTGATTAATTATTGATATTTCCTGATGTCCTTATTAGCCATTGTACTTATAATTATTGCCGGTATCTGTTTGCTGCTTATAGAATTTCTTATTATTCCAGGAGTATCGGTATTTGGCATAGGCGGGTTTGTCTGCCTTATCGGAGGAGTTGTGGCGGCGTACCTAAACTATGGCTATACAGCAGGGCATATTACGCTTGCTTCAACATTGTTTGCATCTGTGCTGACCATATTGCTGACTTTCAGGAGAAAAACATGGAAAAAAGTAGGCCTCTCAACCAGTATCGAAAGTAAAATAGTAGCTTTTGATCCGGATCAGATTAAAACGGGCGATTATGGCAGGGCAATTACACGCCTAGCACCCATGGGGAAAGTAATAATCAATGATATTATTTGTGAGGCAAAATCAATCTCTGGATTTATTCATGAGAACACTGAAATAGAAGTAGTTAAAGTATCACAAAATCAAATTATTGTTAAACATAAAAATTAAACATCATGTCAGGAACTTTTTTATTGTGGCTTTTATTTATCATACTCATTATTGTTTTCATCTGGCTGTTTTTCTACTTTATACCTTTAGGCTTATGGTTCAGCGCAGTTTTTGCCAGGGTTTATGTTCCTATTGGCCAGTTAATTGGCATGCGCATCCGTAAGGTTCCTCCCTCAATAATTATAAATGCACTGGTAAGTGCCACCAAAGCAGGCTTACACCTTAAAACCGACGAGCTTGAAGCCCACTACCTTGCCGGAGGGAATGTCAGGTCGGTGGTAAATGCCCTGATATCGGCTGATAAGGCCAATATCAACCTCGATTTTAAAGCTGCAACAGCCATTGACCTTGCAGGACGCAATGTGCTTGAAGCAGTTCAGATGTCGGTTAATCCCAAGGTTATTAACACACCGGCAGTTACAGCAGTTGCAAAAGACGGAATCCAGCTTATTTGCAAAGCAAGGGTAACGGTTAGGGCAAATATCCGACAACTGGTTGGTGGCGCAGGAGAAGAAACCGTTTTAGCCCGTGTAGGCGAAGGCATTGTATCATCCATCGGTTCGGCAGCATCACACAAAGAAGTGCTTGAAAACCCCGATAGCATTTCAAGGGTTGTCCTTGAAAAAGGCCTTGATGCCGGTACAGCATTTGAAATTCTTTCTATAGATATTGCTGATATAGATGTTGGCAAAAACATAGGCGCCGTATTACAGATGGATCAGGCTAATGCCGACAAAAATATTGCCCAGGCAAGAGCTGAGGAACGGCGCGCTATGGCTGTTGCGCTTGAACAGGAAATGAAAGCCAAGGCTCAGGAAGCCCGTGCAAAAGTTATTGAAGCTGAAGTTCAAATACCTCTGGCTATGGCCGAAGCTTTCAGGTCGGGTAATCTTGGAATAATGGACTACTATCGTATGCGTAACATAGAAGCTGATACACAGATGCGCGACTCAATTTCAAAATCAACGGACAGTAGCGCAAAGAAATCATAATTTATTAACATATAGTAAAATCTCCTGGAAGCTATCTTTCAGGAGATTTTATTTT
>JAJUGM010000295.1 GCA_029268165.1 Bacteroidota bacterium | reverse complement strand
ATTTTTCTAATGCAATAATTGGGTTAAAATTACCATGCTCATATAAGTAAATATCTTTCTAATAACTCGCAGTCCGCAGCTTTTAATTTTAGTTATAAATATATGATGAACCATAATAATTATTATTTTAGTACCCTGAATTAATTACGAAACAAAGTGAAAGAAAAGATAATCAGCGGTATTCAGCAGATAGGGATCGGAGTTCCTAATGTAAGAGAAGCATGGAAATGGTATAAGAATAACTTTGGATTAGATATTCGCATGTTTGAGGAATCGGCGGTTGCCGAGCATATGCTTCCATATACAGGCGGGCAGCCTCAGAAACGTCATGCGGCTCTGGCGATTAATCTTCAGGGTGGCGGAGGTTTTGAAATATGGCAATATGTTGAGCGTAAGCCATTATCGCCCCGTTTTGAAATTCAAGTGGGCGACCTCGGTTTATTTGCTGCAAAAATTAAATGCCCCGACGCTAAGAAAGCCCACGAATTTCTTAAGGGTAATGGAGTGGAGATGATAAGCGGTATTCTGGTTGACCCGCGTGGGAAAGAGCATTTCTTTGTAAAAGACCCTTATGGAAATATCTTTCAGCTTGTAACCAGTTTCACATGGTTTAAAAATGAAAAGAAGCCCACAGGAGCTGCTTATGGTGCCATTATTGGCGTTTCCGACATTAACAAGGCAAAAGAATTTTATGGCAGCATTTTGGGATATGATACAGTAATGTTTGACGAAACGGCTGTTTTCGGAGAATTTGCCAACCTGCCCGGTGGAAACATACGTATGCGACGTGTTTTACTTAAGCACAGCAGGCCCAGGCTCGGGGCGTTCAGCCCTGTTTTCGGCACCAGTGAAATCGAACTGGTTCAGGTACTCGACCGCGAACCGCGTAAAATATATCACGATCGCTTTTGGGGCGATCTGGGTTTTATACATCTGTGCTTCGATATCAGAGGAATGAACCTTCTTAGAGAAGAATGCAAACAAAAAGGTTACCCCTTTACTGTAGATGTGGATCATAGCTTCGACATGGGTGAGGCTGCAGGTTCATTTTCATATACTGAAGACCCTGACGGCACGCTGATTGAATTTGTTGAAACCCATAAAATACCAATCCTTAAAAGCATGGGGTGGTATCTGAACCTTCAGAAAAGAAATCCTGAAAAATCATTGCCCCGATGGCTGCTGAAAGCTATTTCATTCAACAGGGCAAAAGACATTTAGCTAAAACTAAGCTTTTTGAGGTATTGTAAATAATTACGGTTATACTCAACCCAGTTTTTAACTATTCTGTGGCCGAGAAATTTTACTAATACAGGCACCAACGAAGGAAAATAAGCATTGGAATAAACTTTCCTGAACAAAGTAAGTACACTCTCACCGAAAGCATTCAGTGCTTCATTAATGCCACTGGTATAGGAATAAAAGTCACTGAAGCAATCAATCATTCCCTGTTGCAACTCATTGGGAAGCATGAGTTTTGGTTTAAATACTACATGCATAGCGTCATAATATTCCCAGTTTTTATGCAACAGACGGCCTTCGCTTTCAATCCGCCTGTAAAACTCAGTTCCCGGAAGAGGAGTTAACACAAGGTACTGAACAGATGATAAACCACTATTGAGACAAAAGTCAGATGTTGTTTTAAAAATTTCAGAAGTATCAGAATCACTTCCAAACATAAACATCCCGTGTACCAATATCCCGTTTCTACGGAAAACGTCAATAGAACGCCTGATGTCTTCAACCGTTTGTCCTTTACGCATTTCTTTAAGGCTTTCAGGATTGATTGATTCAAATCCTATATAAACTGTGGAGCATCCGGTTTCTTTCATTCTCCTCACCAACGCCAGATCTTTGGTAACTTCAGTCCTGAGCTGGGCCGACCATTTTCCTCTATAACCTGATTGTTCAATTCTCGAAAGAAGTTCATATGTGCGCTTTTTATTGACAACAAAGTGATCATCAACAAAAAATATATTGCGGCTGCCATGCATGGCCAACTCTTCCATAACGCGGTCAATACTTCTCACACGGTATCCCCGCCCGAACATTTCAGTGACTGAACAAAAATTACAGTTGTAAGGGCACCCGCGGGAAGTCATTACCGGCCATACCTTCATTTTTTCCCATCCTTTCAGTAACCTGAAATCGGGAATAGGAAGCATATCCATATTTTCAACCCTCGAACCAAATACAACCCTGTTGGTTAATTTACCGGTAAGCAGGTCAATAATATGATTTTCCGCTTCTCCGACAAATACCTGGTCAAAATCATTAATAACATCTTCGGGTATCATACTGGCATGAATACCTCCGATAATGGAATGCGATTTTTTGCCTGCTTTTGCCCTTGCTTCTTTATACTCACGGGCAATTTCCTTGCCGCGTGTCACATTGGCTGTCATGCAACTCACGCATAAAATATCGGCACTTGCAAGTTCAGTTTGATTAACTTTTCTATCCAGTATATTTTCGTTTATAATAGATGCATCAATGCCTGCGTTCACTGCAATGGTTGCCAGGTTCAATGGCCCCAGCATGGGAATGGTCATAAACTTATCAAATACATTGGAAAATGCCCCTCGGGGCTCTATAAATAAAACCTTCATGATTGTGTCCTCTCTTTTTTAATTATTCTTCGGTTAAAGTAATCTATGAGTAATAAATCAACACCCAGCAACAGCAGTGATAAAGGCCAGAACCGGGATGAAACGGTAAAAACCAGGAAAAAAACAATAAACAGAGTAATAAATGACAATGACGACAGGATATATACCATTTTTCTCCTGAATACAGCAATAGACATAAAACTCAATCCGACAATTGCCAGAAATACAGGCCAGTCATGAGCCAGATTCTTCCAACCCGTAAAATTGAGATAATAAAACAATAATCCCAGTAAGGCTACGAAAGAACCAAGCCAAATCATAACAACATCCTGCTTTTGCCTGCTAAAAAACAATAATATAAAGCCACTTCCCAGAATAATAAGCAATACCGGCCAGTGGCGGCTGATTCCGGAAATCAAACTGAGGTTCTCGAGGGTGATGATCGCGCCTGCAATGATCAATATAACCGACAAAAACACAATACTGCCTTTTGTTCTCATTCTTTTTTGCTGCTGTGTCTGAAAAAATTCCTGACTGTAAATGTACGAATTAATATTCAAATTCGAAGATGATCTCACTTTCGAAGAAATTAACTTAGATATGATAAATTAACCCAATATCTCTAATAATTAATTTTGGAAGAATTTTGGTTTGCAGGAGTAAATAGTGACAGGGCTTTGCCCCAAACCCTACATCCTTTTTTGTCCTGACACAAAAAAGGATGCAAAAAAAGTCAGGGCTCAGGCAGTTTTCCCTGAAAACTGCTTAGGTCGTTGTTTCTTTGCAGAACAACTGCTGCTGATATTATCCACCCATATATCCTGCATACTTTCTCGCAATGATGTAAGAAGTGGAACGTTTAGCATCATTGCAAACCATTTGACAGGAATGACCTTCCACAGAAACCAATGCTAATGAATGGCGCGGAAAGCTGTTGAATAGGATGAAACGGCAGACGGTGTGAAGGGAATAATTAATTAGCAATGAAATGCTCATGCATATTCACATACAAAGAGAATAACTTGAACTATTATGATTGGCTAAAAGACATTCTGGAGAGGATACCTGATAATAAGGCCAACCGGCTGATGGAACTACTGCCCGGTGAATGGATTAAGCAAAGCTCTGCGATAAAAATATAACATTCTTTGACACCTGTATGATGTACTTTACATAAGGGATACGGTTATCTGGAAAATATATTAAGCCGTAACTCCGAATAATATTACGTAATAAGTTTTCATAAAAGATAATGTTTACAAGTCATTCATAAGATTTGACTGTTAATTTTATATTTTTTTTACATAATTTGTATATTTTTTTATCGTCTTAATTTTCAATTATATAATTTATTATTCCGTAAAACAGAGAGAAGTTACGGATTAAGCATTATAAAAAAATACCTTGTGAACTTTTAGTTCCATTTCTTTTTCGAACATACTTTTTTGGCTATAAGTAACAGCAACTGGTGTATTTTCTGACAAAAAAGCGATTGATTCCAGCATAATTTGTAGATGTTGTTTATCAATTTTATTTATATCAAGCTTAATATTTTGAATGAACTCATCTAAAGTAAAAGGAGTAACATTTTTGACCCATCCGTATTTAGAGCTTTTTTTAATATTAATTGCCCCATTAAACTTATGTTCTACAAAATCTTTTAATGGTAGATTTTTCTTCGGCAATAATATTAAATACTCACCATTATCAACGTAACAGCCATTTTTAGGATTAAATTTTGATATCAATAACTTATTGTATTTCTTTTCAATATTTATCTTTTCCATGGCCTATAATATTTGTGATGCAATCTATGATTAACAGTCGAATTTAACCTCAAATTCCCCGGTACATCTTTTCCGCCAACCGATAAGGGAATACGATGACACTTGATGTCCTGGAGGAACTTTTCCTTTTCTGAGCCAATTATTCATCCATCTTGGAGCTTTACCGCTTTTCGAAAGTCCCTTTAGGTATTTGGCTTTTTGATAAGCTGAACGTAATGAACCATTAAAACCTGGCGTGTATACTGTTCCTCCGTAATAATTTCCATTATCTATATTATACTCTATCCAAGTATAAAAAACATATTAATCGCCTTCCTTAACATAAACGCCATTTTGAGTGTAAACTTCAT
>JAJUGM010000294.1 GCA_029268165.1 Bacteroidota bacterium | reverse complement strand
CAAAATTATTGGTATATAAGGATAGAAACATATCCAGGGATATTTTCAGCAATGTTGCCAATTATCTTGAACCCGGATCTCTTTTGGTTATAAATGACTCAAAGGTGATACATGCAAGGATTAGGTTAGTTAAGCCCTCAGGCAGTATTATTGAAATTTTTTGTCTTAATCCTGTTGACCCTGTTGACTACGAAAAAGCGTTGAGCACAACAGCCGAATGTACATGGGAATGCCTGGTCGGCAATTCGAAAAAATGGAAAACAGACGAAATAATTCAACCTGTGGCAATAAATAACAGAAAATTTGAACTGAAAGTCAAAAAGATAGTTAAAACAACCGATGGTTATAAAATTTTGTTTTCATGGACAGATAAAACTGTTTCCTTTGCAAAAATTATTGAGCATTTTGGCATGGTGCCATTGCCTCCCTATATAAGAAGGCAGCCTGTGGAAGATGACAATCAACGTTATCAGACTATTTATGCATGTCATAGTGGATCAGTTGCTGCACCGACTGCCGGTTTGCATATTACGGATGGTGTTTTAGAAAAAATGAAACAGAAAAATATAACCATAGAAAAACTTACGCTTCATGTAGGCGCAGGCACTTTTATACCTGTTAAAACATCAAAAATTGAAGATCACAGGATGCATGCTGAAAATTTTATTGTTTCGAAACGGATGCTCAAAAGACTGATTGAAAATACTTCACCGGTTATTGCTGTTGGAACAACTTCAGTAAGAACGCTTGAAAGCTTGCACTGGATGGGAATAAACCTGAAAAACAATGAATTACAACCATTTAACATAAAACAATGGATTCCTTATGAAACCAATGATAGTATGAATTTTAAAGATTCTTTAGGTTTAATTGTTGAATATATGGACAGAAATAACCTGGATGAAATTAAAGCAAGCACAAGTCTTATTATTGTACCTGGATATACATTCACAGGTGTAAATCAACTTATTACTAATTTTCATCAACCAACCAGTACTTTACTAATGTTGGTAGCTGCCTTTATTGGAAATGACTGGAAGCGGATATATGAATATGCTCTTCATCACGGTTTCCGTTTTTTAAGTTATGGCGATAGTTCCTTGCTTATACCATAATCAACCTTAGTTCAGATAAGGTTTTTAAGTGTTTCAACAAAGTCTGCAATATCTTTCTCCTGAGTATCAAAAGATGTCATCAAGCGAATTTCGTTTGTTTCATAATTCCATATATAGAAAAAATATTTTTTTTGTAATTGTTCAATTGCTTGTTCAGGAATTATTGCAAACACCCCGTTTGATTCAATTGGTTGGGTGATGCTGACACCAGGTATGACTTTTAGCTTTTCATAGAGTAATCTGGCCATGTGGTTAGCATGACTTGCATTGGTCTTCCAGATTTCTTTTTCGAAATAAGGAATGAATTGGGCTGAAATGAAACGCATCTTCGATGCGAGTTGCATACCCTGTTTCCTGATATATTTAAAGTCTTCAGCCAATTTTGCATTAAAAAAAATAACTGCTTCGCCAAAAAGCAGGCCATTTTTTGTTCCTCCAAAGGAGAGGACATCAACACCGACTAGCCTAGTTATTTCACTAAACGAGCAATTAAGGGTTACAACCGCATTTGCCAACCGTGCTCCATCCATATGCAGGAACATATTATTATTATGGGCAAAATCTGCCAGTTCTTTCACTTCAGCAAGAGAATACACAGTGCCTAATTCAGTACTCTGGCTTATTGATATTACATGAGGCTGAACGTGATGTTCAAAGCCGACTGAATGCAGGTAAGGTATTATCATTGAAGGATTTAATTTACCGTTTCCGGTTTGTATACTTATTAACTTGCATCCGGTAAATCTTTCAGGAGCACCGCATTCATCAACAGCGATATGTGCTGTTTCTGCACAAATTATCGCATTGTAGGGCTTGGTAATAGCCGACAAACCCAACACATTAGCCCCTGTACCGGTAAGGACAAAAAATACTTCGCATTCCCCGCCAAAATGGTTTTTAAATAAGGTTATGGCTTTTTCGGTATATGGATCATCTCCATAAGCAATGACATGACCTGAATTTGCCTCGGCAATTGCTTTAAAAATTTCCGGGTGTATTCCTGAATTGTTGTCACTAGCAAATCCTCTGCTGTTTTTCATATTCCTTTTCTGATATTTTCTATTTATTCAGAGCGTTATATAAGACCTGAACCGGATGAAGTGCATTCACACCTGTACCTTCCTTTATCTGTTGTCTGCAACTTGTACCAGGCGCAGAGATAATGGTATCTTTTGAACTTTTGCGAATTTCTGGAAATAATACTAATTCCCCAATCTTCATAGATAAATCATAATGTTTCTCTTCATACCCAAAAGCACCTGCCATTCCGCAGCATCCCGATTTGATTTCTTCAACCTTATAATTTAACGGGATAGACAACATTTTTTTTGTCCATAATGTTGAACTTATTGCTTTTTGCTGGCAATGGCCATGGAATTTTATTTGTTTTGCCTCTTTTGTAAATAGTTCTATATCAATCCGGCCAGCATCATACTCACGGGCAATAAATTCATCAATAAGCATACTGTTCCCGGCAAGTTTTAAAGCACTATCTTTCAGCTTATCATTCATAATCTCAGGATATTCATCTCTGAATGAAAGGATGGCTGAAGGTTCGATGCCAATAATAGCGATCCCCTGATCAACAAATTGCTGAAAAGCAACAACATTGAACGAAGCTATTTTTTTTGCTTTTCTGATTAATCCTTTTGAAAAATAGGTTCTGCCGCTTTCCTTGTGATTAACAATATGAATATAATATCCCAGTCTGTTGAGCAGTTTTACAGCTAATATTCCTATTTCGGCTTCAAGGTAATTGGTAAATTCATCAATGAATAAAACTACTTCCTTTCGGTTATTCTGGTTAATATTTCTATTCAATTCAGGAAGATTTTTTCTTAGCCATTTCCGGAAGGGTTTATTTGATAAAAGTGGCAAAGAGCGTTGTTGTGCAAAGCCCATTATTTTCTTGGCAATCCCTGAAGTAATGTTGTTTTTCATCACCATATTATATAAATAGGGAAAAACAGCATTAATCCTGTGAATTTTAGCCAGATTAGCAATAAGCCAGGCCCTTAATGGCACTCCTTTAATATCGTAATAATGTTGCAGGAATTCAGCCTTCAACTTGGCCATATCTACGTTGGAAGGACATTCTGACTTACAACCTTTGCATGAAAGGCACAAATCGAGTATTTCACGAATAACTTCAGCATTAACAGGATTTGCTTTACCTGGGTTAGTGAGATATTCTCGTAAAGCATTAGCCCTTGCTCTGGTAGTTGTATATTCGTCACGAGTTGCCTGATAACTCGGACACATCAGGCCGCCAATAAGCGATGATTTCCGGCAATCACCGGATCCATTACACATTTCGGCAAGTCTTAACATCCCTTGTGTTGCTGAATAATCAAATAATGTTGGGAAAGCCTCTTGATATTCACCAGGCTTATAGCGGAGGTTTGTGTCCATGGGTGGTGTGTTGATAATTTTGCCTGCATTAAAGATATTATCCGGATCCCATGCGCTTTTTATTGCCTTCATTAACTGATAATTTTTCTCGCCTACGATTATTGGTATAAATTCTCCACGTAGACGGCCGTCGCCATGCTCGCCACTGAGAGAGCCTTTGTATTTTTTTACGAGGTATGCCACTTCTTCACCAATTTTTCTGAAGAGTTTAACATCCTTTTTGTCTTTCAGGTTTAGCACTGGTCGCAGATGTAACTCACCTGTTGCTATATGAGCATGAAAAACACATTGAAGGTTGTGTGTGTTTAGTATTTCTTTAAAATCAGCAATGTATTGTGGCAATAAGTCGGGTCTGACTGCTGTGTCTTCGACAAGGGAAACAGGTTTGGCATCTCCGGGCAGATTTGACAAAACGCCAAGGCCGGCTTTGCGAAGGGCCCAGACTTTATTAATATCGTCCCCTGTAACAAGAGGAAAGTGGTAACCATAGCCAGCTGAAGTTAAATCTTTTTCAAGACCTTTTTTAATTTCTTTAATTTCTTCTATGGTTTCACAGGCAAACTCAACAACTAAAATTGCGCCCGGGTTCCCCTGGATGAAAAATCTGTTCTTACGCTGAGTAATATTTGCTTTTGTGCATTCAAGAATAGTACTATCAATCAGTTCGATAGCTGCGGGTTTGTGCTTAAGACATATAAGATTCGCATGAAGCGCTTCCTCCAGCGTTCTAAGATGCACACATATTAATCCCTTTTGCGGAGGAGGAAGTTCAACAAGGTTGAGTTTTATTTCAGTAATAAATGCTAAAGTACCTTCTGATCCTGCAATTAAATTACAAAAATTAAATGGCTGATGGTTTCCGGTAAAAGGTTCACTTTCAAGCAAGATATCCAGCGCATAACCCGTATTTCTTCTTTTAAGCGATGAATCTGGAAATTCTTTTCTAATCTCTTCCTGATTCAGCGGATCCGATAAAATATCAAATATATTCTTATATAAACGGCTTTCCAATGTGTTGTTTTCCATTTTCAGGAAAAAGTTCTTTTTATCCAAAGGTTTAAATTCAACTTCACTGCTATCATTTAATATTGCCTTAATGCTAATAATATGATCGCGTGTACTTCCATAAATTAGCGAGTGTGCTCCACAGGCGTTATTTCCAACCATACCCCCAATCATACACCTGTTCGAAGTGGAAGTTTCGGGGCCAAAAAATAATCCATAAGGTT
>JAJUGM010000293.1 GCA_029268165.1 Bacteroidota bacterium | reverse complement strand
TTATCAATACTGTCAATTACAGGAACTTTAACATAGTGGTCGTGTGCCAGAGTCTGCAATCCTTTTAAATCTTTCGGAAGGCACGATCCTCCATAGGCAAAGCCCGGTTTGAAATAATAGGGTGAGATATTAAGGTGTGTATCTTTGGCAAATATGTCCATCACTTTATATGAGTCAATATTCAGCGCTTTGCAAATATTACCTATTTCGTTGGCAAATGAAATTTTCAGCGCATGATAGGTGTTGTTGACATATTTCATTATTTCAGCCACAGGCATATCAGTAATTATAATCTCGCCGGGAAGGTC
The DNA here is from genome assembly GCA_029268165.1 of Bacteroidota bacterium. Classification (GTDB taxonomy): domain Bacteria; phylum Bacteroidota; class Bacteroidia; order Bacteroidales; family UBA10428; genus UBA5072. The sequence continues at coordinate 4,449 of JAJUGM010000293.1, read as the reverse complement.
TTTATATAATTGTGACAATTTTTCCGCAGCCTGCAGATTTTCTGCGCCTATTAGTGTTAAAGGAGGATTATAATAATCAGCGACAGCTGAACCTTCTCTTAAAAATTCCGGATTTGACAATACCGCAAAATCAATATTTTCTTTTTTTCCACTGTTTTCTTCAATAATTTGTGCAAATTTTTTACAGGTGCCCGGCATTACGGTTGATCGGATTGCTATAATATGAAACCCTTTTTTTTCTTTAATTGGCTCACTAATTTCTTTTGCTACATTAAAAATATACTTCAGATTCAGGTGCCCCTGGTTGGTAGAAGGTGTACCCACAGCAACAATAGAAATTTCGGAATTTAGCACTGCTTCTTTGGAAGAAAGTGTAGCTCTTATCCGCCCATTGGTATGCTGTTCCTTAATTATTGCGTCAATATCTTTTTCAATAATTGTCGGTCGGCCTTCATTAATCTGGTCAACCTTGGTTTTATTAACATCAACTCCAATTACATAGTGACCGTTTTTTGCCAGACATCCAAGGCTTACGCATCCTACATAACCTAAACCAAAAATACTTATATTCATTTCTGTTACGTTTTAAATTGAAAGCATCAAAAATAGTCAAAATCAACGGAGTGTAAATATTATTTTGGCTAATAGCCAAAACTTTTACATAAAATGCCTTTTGGTTAAATCTGTTTAATGCATATTCGGGTATGAACTGAAATATCTTTCGTGGTGATACATCTGCCAAATATCACATGGGTAGGCTCTATCCGGTGAAAAGCAGGTGAATACCATCCAAGGCAAGGATCAGTCACTCCTTTTATTAATTCCCATTTTAACCTGTTATCCGCTTGTAATACCAATGCATTATTATTATGTTCCAGAACATATTCAAAAGGATTTTCCGAATGCCTGCATTGAATATAGGGATGCAAATGAAATGGCATTTCAATCTTCACAGTATGCGTTCCTTTAACTTCAATATGATCAGTAATACTGATTTCCTTATTGAGCTTATGAAAATTAAAAATTCGCCGGTGGCGGGCACCGGTTTTTTCATACCCGTTGTGAGAAGCTATAATCCAGATTTCTTTTTCATTTTCAATAACTTCTTTATGTTTAATTTTATAATGGCGTGCCCATAATGTTGGCCCTGCATGCAAAGCCTGATCAAGCTGATTAATTCTGATTGTATTATGTGCTAATGTTCCAACAAAATATTTACGGAATAATGGATCAGTATGATAGGAGTATGTCCCCGGATCGATAAAAAATGGTTGCCCCTCAATGCTTAATATAAAACTGAGTGCGTCGGCATGCCCGTGAGCTGCAATTGAGAGAAATCCAAGCCGGGCAGCATCAAAATGACAATAAATCTCTTTTTGATTGTAAATATGCTTAATAATAAAATGGCCTTCATTGTGATATAAATAAACGTTGTTCTCTTTGCGTTCTGATGAAGCATGTTTAAATATAAATTCAAATTTTATTTTGCCTTCATTGCCAAAGAGTAATGCATTTTTAATATCATATTTTTTAATCCCGTTAAGAAAATATGCCTTATTAAACAACAAAGCCCCTGAAAGCAGTAACGATTTAAAATTGGTATCGGGAGTCTGATGATCTTCAAGCCTTAAAACAAAACCATCGTCGTCATCGCCATAATGAGGATAATGAAAACTGCAATCAAGGAAACTGTTAATATATGAGATGATTTTACTGAGCATGTCTGAATATTTTTCTGAGAACTGAACGCCTGTATTTTTGCCTCCAATATATGCCAATAAGAAAAAATCAGTAATGAACTGAATATATTCAGCTGCTTCTTCCTTGTTAATTCCATTTTCGGTATGCTGTTTCAGAATTTCTTTTTCCAGTCCTTTTTGTGACCTCTTTAACCATTTTTCTGACTCCGGAAATTTCCATTTCAGCGATGCTAAAAACAAACCTGCATATTCGGCAATAAGGTGATTGTTAGCTGAACTGAAATAAGACGGATTGGCTGATGAATAGAGGCAATGCAGATAAATTAATGGTAACCATTGATGTAACAGGAAAAAGCGGAATTCAGCATCAGCTTCAGCTAATTTTTCAGCTTCAAGTATCTCCCAGCATACAATCCAGTTTATCAGGCGGATATTTATCTCAATGTTGCTATACCAGTTAATACCTATTAAGTAAGGATTCTGACTTATCCATGATATAATTTTTTCCTTGAATATATTCAGATAATAGTTATCTCCGGTGAATCTGTAATTCGTACATAGCCAAACAAGAAAGTGCATCCGGTTGATCTCCCATACATGTTTAGCGCTTCCATATTTTGGTGTCCGAATATCAATATCTCTGGAAAATTTATACGGAAAGCTATTTCCTGAATATAAGTCTTTATGCCATAAGGTTGGTTCAATATAATTGAAATGAATACCAAAAATATCCATTTCATCAGGATATTTATTTTTAATATTTCCGGTAAAATGATTAAATAACTTCCTGGTTTCAGGAATGGTGTGAATAACCGGAAAGAAACCAGTTCTGGTTTTTTTTTCTATGAAATATTTAATAGCCTGAAATACTCTGAAAACCATTTCAGGTATTGACATGGTTTTCAATCTGTTGATATACCAGCTAAACCTTGTCATTGGTCCGAAAAATCAATTGGAAGTTTTTGTATTAGAAACCTGAATTTACCACTGGCAGTTTTTGGAATATGATTTACGGTTTGAAACGAAACTTCAAATCCGGGATAGTATTCTTTAAAAACAGAATCCATATCTTTATAATCGTCTTCACTAAGAGGTTCTTTGAGATCGAGTTTTATTTCAATCTTTCCCGGAGTTTCCTGGACATATTGATATGCATTCAGCTTATTATAGACTGACCAGAATATTTCGTCAGAGCATGTAAATGTAATCAGGTCTCCGTTTTTGTTTACCAGGAATTCAGAAATACGTCCTTTTATCTCTTTAACAGTGGTCCATCGCTTATGATTGGAACATTGACTGGTTGAAAAAGTGCAGTAATCCTGTGTTTTGTATCTGATAAAAGGAAAAGCATAATTATTAAAGCCGGTGGCAACGATTTCGCCCGGTTCATTATCTTCTGTGCACCAGCTACCCTTCCTGTTTATAATTTCGGTAAAACCATAAGTAGGTATAAATTCATAAAAGCCTGAATCGAGGCATTCCGCTGCTATGCTGCATTTTTCAGATAACCCATAATAGGGAAAAACACGGACACCGAAAACGCTGCTGATAAATTGCCTTTGCCAGCCGTATAGTGTTTCGGATGAACAAATAACAGCCCTGAGTTTTGGAAAAGTAATATGGTGGGCTTTAGCATATCTTGCAAGAATGTATGCCATTGAAGGATAAGCAATAATAAACTCCGGATTAAAATCTTTTATTTTATTAAGATAAAGATGAACATTATTTTCACTCAAACGAAGTGATGACATTAATAACCAGTTAAGCAGCGTATTTTTCTTCCAGTATGTTTTACCCTCAACAATATTTTCAATATTGTCACCCCGCAGAACAACACACCTGCTTCTGAAACGGTAACCAACTCTCCCCCAGATGTAATGAAGATAAGCAAATTCCACGGGTGATGAAGTTCTTCTGTCGAGGTAAAAATCCATTGGGGTACCGGTTGACCCACCTGTGATGGTTGATTTAAGATACTTTTTTGAAAATGTATCAGAAATCAGCTCATCCCTGTTTTCTTTTATTATACTTTTGGTTAAGTAAGGTATATGCTGAATATCTTCAAGTGTTTTGAACATTTCGGGTTTAAAGCCAACTTTTTTAAATAGTTCTCGATAATATGGGACATGAACTGCTGCATATTCAATAAGTTTCCTGAGCTGGTTAAACTGATATTCATGAATGTCTTTCTCATTAAAACTATTAAGGCGATGTAACAGCTTTTTTGCATGAAAATAATGCTTATTATAAGCAAGTAAATCTTTTGAAAGAGAAATAAAACGCTTACTTCCAAATATCATATCTGTCAGCTTGTTCATAATTTCAGTCCTTAATTATGCTTTTTCTAATATACTGGAGAAATAATCTCAGGTGTATTAAACGCAAATTAAACAACTTCTTGAAAAGATACATAAGATTCCCTTTTCTCAGATATTTTATGACTTCCTTTTTTCTTATATCAAGAACAGTTTGTGCATTTTGCCTGTCAGCATAGTTTTTATACTCATTTTCAGGTAGTAATAGTTTTAATGATCTTAAATTGAGATTATCAATTATTTCCTGCCTTTTTTCAGGTAAAGGCATTTCAATCATACCCTTTTTATTTATGCAAACCGGTTCTATGGAATAATCTTTAAAGGATAAGGTATGATTATCATTTTACTTTAGCTGTACTTTTAATATTAAGCCGAATGATGTATCAGTAAAAGGCTCGCCGGAAATATCAAACAAAAAATTTCCCAGGCTATAT
>JAJUGM010000292.1 GCA_029268165.1 Bacteroidota bacterium | reverse complement strand
GTTGCAAAGCTCGAAACCGTCAATCTGGGGCATCATAACATCGCTGATTATTATATCGGGCATTGTTACTGATAAATTATGCAACGCTGACTCAGAATCGGTTTCGGTAATTATATTATACTGAGGTGATAATATAGAGGAAATGTAATTACACATCTCTTCATTATCATCAATAATTAATACTGTTTTTTCATGATTCATTTTTGATATTATGTTCTGACTATATTTTAAATTCGACATAACTTTTTCTCTATCAACCAGATTTATTAATATTGACTGATGCTCTGCATATGTTATCTCAACCGGTAACCGAATACTGAATTTTGTGCCTTTCCCGGCCTCACTTTCTACATTTATTGTTCCATTTAGCATTTCCACAAGTTTTTGCGTAAGATTAAGGCCAATACCCGTTCCGGGTTTGACTATAGAGGTATTAACCGAGGTAAAAAATCTTTCGAAAATATGCTTAATTTCTTCGGGTGCAATGCCGCAGCCTGTATCTGTAACAATTATATGTAATAACCCTGAAGTGGTATCGTATGTAACTGAGATTTTAATAATGCCTTGTTGCGGAGTATTTTTAACAGAATTTGAAATAATATTTGTAATTATTTTATCAATCTTATCTTCATCCGTTTTGCAAATGCATCTGGTTAAGGAAGATTCTAAAACCAAACTAATTCCTTTTTGGACAGCCAAATCAGTGAAGTTGCTTAACGAATTTCTGATTATTTCAATAATATCTTTTTCCGCCAGTTGAATTTTCATCATTTGGTTCTCAATTTTACTAAAATCGAGTATCTGGTCGACCAGTGTTTTCAGGCGGAAGGCGTTTCTGTATATTGTATTCAGATTATTAGAAATATTGTCTTTTTTCATCATTTCTTTCAGAGGGCCAATTATAAGTGTAAGTGGTGTACGTATTTCGTGTGATATATTGGTAAAGAATTGCAGTTTAAGCCTTCCCAGTTCTTCTATTTGTTCTTTCTCTTTGTGCTCAAGCCATAGTTTGTTTTTTAAATTCACAGAAATAAGGGTATATTTTCTGAAAAAGTAAATAGCAAAAATGAAAATAATGAAATAAATAATTTTGGCTGTTAAGGAATTCCACCACGGAGGAAGGATGATGATTGTAAGCGAAATGCCTTCTTCATTCCATAAGCCGTCATTATTTGCTGCTTTTACTTTTAAAATATATTTACCCGGATTAAGATTGGTATAGGTTACAGTATGCTGATTACCGACATAATTCCATGACTTTTCAAATCCTTCAAGATAATAGGCATACTGGTTTTTTTCGGGAGCAATTAGATTCAAAGCTGCAAATTCAATAGTGAAAACAGCATATTTTTTTCTCAGCTTAATTTCATCTGCAAAACTGATATGCTTGGTTAAAATTCCGGTGTTATCACCTGGTTTTACTATTCTGTTTGAAATCAGTAGATTCGTAAAAACGATTGATGGCTTAATAGTATTTTCTTTAATACTGTCGGGATGGAAAACATTATATCCATTCAGGCCTCCGAAAAAAAGAAAACCTTGCTCGTTTCTGAAAGCCGCACCTGTGTTGAATTCATTTTCCTGAAGTCCGTCACTAATATTAAAATTCATAAAAACAGGAGTATCAGGTATATTAGCTCCATTTATAAATTTAGAAATACCTCTGTTAGTACTAATCCACAGGTTAGAACGATGATCTTCACATATTGCTTTAATAGTGTTATTAGCAAGACCTTCCCTTTCGGAATAGTATTGGAATGTATTAGTTGCGTCATCAAACAGGTTCAGCCCGTTGCTTGTCCCTATCCATATATGATCCTTACTATCTTTGAAAACTACAAGAGCTCCATTATAGCTGATGCTGAATGAATCATTGACATTATTTACATATCTTGCAAAAGTATTGTTATTACGATCAAATACATCAACTGCTTCGGTTGAGGCAATCCATATATTTCCATATTTATCTTCCTCAATATCGTAAATCCAATTGCATGAAATACCATTTCTTCCGGCCTCAAATTGGTAATTCTTTAACCTGCCGGTATGAAAATCATAAGATATAAGGCCTTCGCCCATGGTAGCAATCCATAATAAACCATCATGGCTTTCAATAATGCTGGTTACATTGCTTTTCCTGATATTTTTCGATTGTTCCGCGCTTAAGTTATACCTGATAAAGGAACCTGAATTTTCTTTAAACAGATTTAAACCGCCGTTATAGGTTCCTATCCAGAAATTTTTCCTGCTATCACGGAAAATGGATAAAACCACGTTTGAGTTAATGGTGTTTACATTGTTTTCGTCACAGGTATAATTATAGTATACTCCCTGTAATTTGTTATAAACATTAAGGCCTTTCTCGGTACCTATGAAGGTATATTTTGCATCATCATAGATGGCATTAACAAAATTATTACTTATTGTTTTTTTGGAACCGGGTATTTGTTTATAATGTTCAAATTTCTGAATTAAAGCATTTGTAAAACTTAGCCCGTTACCAAAAGTTCCCACCCACATAGTATGCTGATTGTCTAGATGCAGCGAATGAATGGAATTGTTTGCAATACTTGAAATGTCATAGGGATTATGTTCAAGATGCAAAAATGAAGGATTATCTGATTTAAGTTGGTCAGAAGCAATAATATTTACGCCGCCATTTTCCACTCCAATCCAAAGATTATTATGTTCATCCTGAGTGATATCGTATACTATTCCTTCCCTTATACTCTCAGTTTTACCGGCATTATATCGGTAATTATTGATCCTATGGGTGTTTTTTAAATCCTCAAAATTGCGAATAACAAATACACCGTCATTTTCTGACCCGATCCATAACTGGTGTTCTGAGTCCAAATACATGGATCGTATCACCGGTTCGTTTTTATATAAATGTACTTTATTAAAGGTATATGATATTGTATCAAGATTAAACAGGCCATTTCGGGTGCCTAACCATAATGTTCCGTTTCTGTCCCTTATTATTGATTCGATGCCGATATAATTGTTTACCTGTATTGCTGTATTTGTTATTGGTTCGAATATAAATAGCCCTCCGGGTGAGCCAACGTAAAAAGTTCCGTTCGGCAGTTCACAGATACTGCTTATATAATTCTGAATTGTGTTTATACGCTGAAAACAATCTGTTTCACGAATATATTTGTTTAATCCTACCTGAGTACCTATCCATAAGACTCCTCTGCTGTCTTCATTAATAGATGTAATATAATTATGGTTGAGGCTGGAATTATCCTGTAATGAAAACTTATAAACTTTTACCGAAATTCCGTCATATCTGTTTAATCCATCTGATGTTCCAATCCATAGGTAACCTATTTTATCGCGATAAATACATCTTACCCACTTTGAAGAAAGCCCGTCAACAACAGTCAAATGCTTAAACCGGGGGGAACCGGCATTTAATTGACAATGAATACATAGAATAAATATGCTTATTACAGCAGATCTCATAAGAATATACAATATATCTTATTTATCTATGTTGCTAATAACTTCTAACAAATTTAAATAATATTAAATATAATCTTTTATGAAGCTGGTAAAAAATAAACCCTGTCAGTTTTTGTCGTGTTTTTCTGTTTGCTTTATTTAGAATTAATCTAATTAATAAAGAATAGTGCCTGGTTAAAGCTTTTTTAGATGAAAATTATGAAACAAAGGCAATATTCCTCATCAATCCTTTATAACCAATTCTTTTAACTGCAGAATCTTTGAATATTTCATTAAATTGTTCTTCAGACAAATTATGCCATTCTTCTTTTGACAGCCTGAGTATTTCAGGTTTAGGCATAAGCTCTGCATTGTTATGTGGTTTAGCCTGCCTGTTCCACGGACAGACATCCTGGCAAATGTCGCATCCAAACACCCGGTTTCTGAATTTTCCTTTGAATTCAACCGATATAGATCCTTTGTTTTCTATAGTATGATAAGAAATACAACGGCTTGCGTCAAGTATATAAGGTTGGACAATAGCTTTTGTCGGACAGGCTTTAATGCATCTGTTGCAATCACCGCATAAATCTGCAGCCGGCTCATCATAGTGTAAAACCCGGTCAATCATCAAAGTGCCAATGAACAGAAAAGAACCTTGAAGGGATGATATAAGGGTTGTGTTTTTGCCTATCCAACCCAGACCAGCCTTATTGGCCCAAACTTTATCCATCACCGGTGCCGAATCGGAAAAAGCCCTGCCACTGGTTTTGCCAATATTATCGTTGATAAATTTTAAAAGCAGCATTAATCTTTGACGCACAACCTGATGATAATCCTTTCCTAAAGCATATTGAGATATTATAGGTGCTCCCGAATTCTTCGGCTTTGCATCTGTATAATAATTAAGAAGCGTAACGATAACTGACTGTGTACCCGGAACCAGTTTTGATATATCAACCCGTTTTTCGAAATGATTTTCCATATATTGCATGGTGCCATGATATTTACTGGCAAGCCATTGTTTCAGCAACAGTGCTTCTTTTTCGAGAAATACGTTTTTTGCAATTCCACATGCACTGAAGCCAAGTTTTAAAGCCGCTGATTTAATCATTGCCGACTGTTGCTGAAGATCATCCATGCAACATAAATATAGGTTAGATGTCAGGAAGAATATGTAATTGCCGGTCGGATAACAGCAAATTATAGTTTCTTCTTTATTTCAATAGTTTCGTATGCTTCAATAATATCGCCTACCTTGATGTCATTATAATTTTCGATATTCAATCCGCATTCCTGTCCGCTTACCACTTCTTTTACATCG
>JAJUGM010000291.1 GCA_029268165.1 Bacteroidota bacterium | reverse complement strand
TTGATGTAATTTCCATGACTGATAATGACTCATTACTTGGCAGGATAAAAGAATCATACGGCAGACACATAACAGCGGTTATAGGTTTCAAAACCAGAAAGGACGAGATAGTGCACCTGAGAGTGTCATCTTCATTTATAAGCCTGTTGCAGGCCGAACATAACCTGAACCGCGAAATCGGGAAAAAAAGTTTTGAGGAAATCAAAGCGGATGGCTTTAAAGTATGGAATAATGAATTGCAGAAAATAAAGGTTGAAGGTGACAATGAACAGCAGAAAGCCACGTTTTACTCATGCTTCTATCGCATGCTCTTATTTCCGCGAATGTTTTATGAATACAACACTGAAAACAAACCCATTTATTATAGTCCTTATGATGGCAAGATTCATCAGGGATATATGATGACTGACAACGGTTTCTGGGATACTTTCAGAGCCTTGCATCCGTTTTTTACTATCATGTATCCTGAAATTACCGAAAAACAGATACAGTCAATAATTAATGCCATTGACCAGGGTGGATGGATGCCTCAATGGTCAAGTCCGGGATATAGGAATGTTATGTCCGGACATCATTCGTGTTCAATAATTGCAGATGCCTGGTTAAAGGGGATAAGAAACTTTAATATGGGTAAAGCCTACTCAGCCATGATCAGGGAGTGCAATGAAAAAGCCCCGTTAAAAACATTAGGACGCGATGGCTTCAGAGATTATAATGAAATGGGTTATCTGCCTTATCCTGAATATGCTGAAGCGGTTTCAAAAACGCTGGATTATGCTTATGATGACTTTTGTATTATGCAGATAGCTGAATCGGTTGGAAAGGCTGAGGATGCTGAAGTATTCAGGAAACGTGCCATGAACTATGCAAATGTATTCGATACTACCAGCAGGTTTATGAGAGGTAAAACACGTGATGGCAAGTGGACAGAACCTTTCAATCCCTATGAATGGGGTGGCCCTTATACCGAAGGCAATGCATGGCATCATACATGGTCGGTTTTTCATGATGTTCAGGGACTTATAAATCTGATGGGCGGCAATGACCATTTCATAAACCAGCTTGATGCCTTGTTTCATGCTCCTGATTCAGTTTTTCCGGGAACGTACAATACCATCATACACGAAATGGCCGAGATGGTTCATATAGGAATGGGCCAGTATGCACATTGTAATCAACCGGTTCAGCATGTCGCCTATTTATTTAATTATGCCGGCCAACCCTGGAAAACGCAACAGCTTGTAAGGTATATTATGGACAGCCTTTATTCTGCATTACCTGACGGATTCTGTGGTGATGAAGATAACGGACAAACTTCAGCATGGTATGTTTTCAGCGCTATGGGCTTTTATCCGGTGACACCGGGAAATCCGGCCTATGTTATTGGAAGCCCGCTTTTCAGCAATATTACTCTTTCATTGCCGGGTAATAAACAGTTTATTATTAGAGCCCTGAACAATAATGCTGCCAATCATTATGTGCAGCAGGTAAAACTGAATAATAAAACATGGAATAAGACATGGATACCGCACAATATATTTCAGACAGGCGGAACATTGGAATTTGAAATGGGAGCAACACCTGATACAACATGGGGAACAATGCCTGAATCAGTGCCCTATTCAATGAGTACAAAATAAAAATGATATGCTTTTCTTTACAATAAAAATAATTAAACCCAATGCGTAGCAAAAAATATGTTGACCTAAGTCATAATATTGAACATGGCATGGTTACTTACAAAGGAATACCGGCACCTGTCATCAGAGACTTTCTGACACGTGAGGAATCGAAAAGAATGTATGATGAAGATACCGAGTTTCATATAGGTCTTATCGAAATAGCATCAAATACCGGTACATATATTAATGTCCCTTTTCACAGATATGCTCAGGGGGCTGATCTTTCTGAGATCTCACTCGGCACGCTCGCCGGAATTGATGGTATTTGTATCAATGCCATGGCTGACAAAACAACTGCTATTGATGAAAGCTATTTTACATACCCCGATTTTAAAGATAAAGCTGTTTTGATTTATACAGGATGGGACGTTTACTGGCGTTCTGATAAGTATTATCAGGATCATCCTTTTCTTACTGCCCCAGTGGCACGTTTTCTTATTGAAAGCAAAGTCAGGCTCGTTGGCATCGATACCTGCAACATAGATGATACCAACAGCAGAATAAGGCCTGTGCAATCAGCACTCCTTAAAGCAGGAATACCCATAGTTGAAAACCTTTGTAATTTATCGGCTTTACCGGTAACAGGCTTCCGGTTTAGCTGCATTCCTCCGAAAATAATCGGACTTGGTTCATTCCCTGTAAGAGCATTTGCTGAAATCAGGTAATAGAACAGCTTTATTCTGTTTTCCATAAATACCTTCTTCGTGATTGACACAGCTCAATTGTTTATTTAAATTTCATCATCCGGTGATTGTGTGAAAATCATTAATTAACTCTTTGCATATCAATGAAATATTATTAACAAGCCACCAGTTGTTTCGTATCCTTAAATAAAGAATCTAAAAAGAAAAGGATATGAAAACGATAATCTTGCTGACGGTTCAATTGCTTGCCCTTGCAAGTATTGCTTTTTCCCAGCAAGGTAAAAGGCATTTTGGTATAGAGGCTAATCAGTTTATTCTTCAGAGCGGATTCGGAACCAGCACCGAATTGCAAATTTATGTTTCTGATGAATCGGGCCGCAGGCTATCTATAGGAACTTATTTCGACAGTAAACTGAATAACATCGGCGGGATATCAGTAGGTTTTTACAAAATGCTTAGCAGAAATGAAAAATACAACAGTAAAAAATTCACTTATTATATATTCTACAATTTTATTTATCATAAAACCATTATTGACAGGCCTTTGACAGGAAAAGATTATTATATTGCCACAGGCAAATATAAGTCAATGGAACATCATGTAGGGCTTGGCATAAAATTAAATATCAATAAAAATATTTATTTTAAAAGCGAAGCAGGTTATGGAATTTATCTTGGGTCAATAATGAAGCCTTCATCACCGCATCCGGTACTAAAAGAAAGTCAGGGAACGAATGGTACGGGGGCTTTTCTGGAAATCGGCACAGGAATTTTGTTTTGATAAACTTCTTTTAGTTAAGAAATTTTCTTACTGCTTTAATAATCTGCTGTATGGTAAAGGGTTTGGGAATGAACTCACTGGCGCCAAGTTCCTGAGTATGTTTTACTGAATCAGCGTTATCGTAAGCAGAAACTACAATCACAGGCACATTTGTAATATTCAGTTCGTTTTTCATTTTCAGAAAATCATAACCGCTCACTTCAGGCATAAACAAATCAAGTAATATCAGATCAGGTTTTCGAGAAGCAATAATTTTTCGTGCTTCCCCAACACTTGGTGCAATAAGTGTGTTAAACCCTTCTTCTTTTAATGCCCATTCAAGCAATATCAAGGATGTATTTGAATCATCAATGATAAGTACGGTCTTTTTATCCATAAAATCCTTGCAATAGGGATAATAAAAGTAATAAAAAAATAGTAAATATCTGCTGATGGTTAAGAAATTTTATAAAATACCTTATTACTTTCGCTGATTATTTATTACTTTTTATATCTTTATGTAATTATTTTTTTCTCCTTAGCCGTAATGATATGGAACAACACGAATGCCTGATACCTGCATTTGAATTGCTTAGTGAAGATCAGAAAGATTATTTAAGTAAAAATTGTTTTCCTGTTAAGCACAGGCACGGCGAAATAGTTTTCATGCAGGACAGGCCTGTAACCCATCTGATGTTTATTAAAAGCGGGTTGCTTAAATTATACAAACAAGTGGATGAAAACAATGAGATAATTATTGAAATTATTTCAGAAAATAATTTTATCGGGTTGGCTTCAGTTTTTTATCATGAAACTTATCCTTATAGCGCTTCTTCAATTCAGGGAGGCGAACTTGTTTATATCAATGCGAAAAGTTTTAAAGATGTCATTGCCCAGAATGGCGTATTTGCTGCCAGATTCCTTGAATTATTATCATCTCAGGCTATATATCTGATTAACAGAATGATAAGTCTTACCAAGAAACAGGTTCCCGGACGGATGGCTGAAATGTTATTGCATTTTTCCAGAAATGTTTATAAAAGCAATACCATTACGCTTCCTCTCTCAAGGCAGGAGATTGCTGACCTTGTGCAATCGACTAAGGAAACTGTAAGCCGTACATTGACAGAGTTTAAGAATGACCGCATTATTGATCTCGATGACCGTAATGTAACACTAAAAAGCATTGATTTGCTTGAAATCCTCAACAAAATAGGCTAAAATACCAGAACCTGTTTACAGGTCGCCCTCACGGGGCTGTATAATTTCGTAAATCAGGCGGATTTTTTGCAATTTCAATGGATTCCTTGTACAGATTATTAAGGTTTCCAACATTAATTTCAGAGCCTTCACGGATAAAAACAGGAATTTTGTGTATAGGTGTTTCAACTTCGATATAATTACCTCCCTCGTACGTTTTTTTATAGTCCCATGCATCAAGCCATTTTGTTCCTGCCGGCAGGTAAACTTTACATCTGTTTACATTTTTTTGCCAAATGGCATATACGAGAATGTCAGGACCGTACATAAAAGACTGCCAGTTTTCCCATGATTCTTTTTGTCCAGGGAATTCAAGAAATAAAGGTCTTACCACAGGCATGCCGGTTTCATGTGCTTCTTTTGCAAGGTTAAAACTATAATCTGCAAGCAGGGTGTGAAGTTTTGCATAAAGTCTCCAAATGGCAATCAATGTGGTATCAT
>JAJUGM010000290.1 GCA_029268165.1 Bacteroidota bacterium | reverse complement strand
TTTTGCTTTTTATCCAGTTTAACGCCATATAAGGCATTTCAGCAACTAGTGTAATTAATTCCTTACTATAGCAAAGCTGTTTTAGAAAGGTTGAAATATCTGTTTCTTGATTTATATCGGCAATTCCGACAATTTTTACGTTACCCCTTTTCATTGATAACACCTTTTCAAGGCTGATATCCGTGTTATATTCATACTGCATTTCCAACTGCCTTTCTTTTATCCAGTCATCTCCGGCAATAGCTACATCCAGTTCATGAATGCTAAGTTGGGAGCCAAATTCCTGCGGACGGCCATCCCATCCGTAAAAATATTGTATAAAAGGAAACTTTGTTGGCCCGCCCGAGTCATAACCGGTTGTTCTGAACCCTGCATTTTCAAGCAATTGAATCAGATTTCCGCCGCGGTTTGAATCAGCTAATGAACCGGCTGGCATTCCGATGGTTAAAAAATTATTTTGCATGGCTAATTTTGTTATCTTTCAATGAATTCAAGACCTTTGCCCGGTACAATCCTTCGGTAATAACATGAAAAATACGGATCCCCTGATGATTTACGGGCGTGGCAGGCGCCTTTGCCTACCGGAGTTACCATATATATCAACGAGTTTTGTTCGCAATTTATACGAATTTCATTTACTTTTAACATGTCGCCCGAGGTCAGGCCTTTTTTCCATATTACTCTGCGACTTCTGCTGAAATAAGTTGCATATCCGCTGCGAATTGTTTCCTCAAATGCTTCTTTATTAGCAAATGCAAGAATTAATACTTCTTTGGTTTCCGTGTCCTGCGTAACTACCGGTATCAAAGTTTGACCATCAGGCCCGAAATCAAGAAGCAGTTCATCGGTATATTCTTTTTCCATAAAAACAGAAGATAAATTTTAAAGTGCAAAAGTAACAGTCAACTTAATAAATCAAAACATTATGTCCATAAAAATTATTTCCTTTTTTGGTTCTGTTTCTTAATTTTATGGAATATTCAATTAATTTAGGTTACAAATCATAAATATCATTAAATTTTAATTATAGTAATTACAAAAGATAGTATATCAGTCTATTATGCATAAAGTTGTTACTGCAGAACAACTTCAAAAAATCAGAATGGATAATCCGTCAAGAAAAATTGTTTTTTGTACCGGATGTTATGACATTTTGCAATCGGGCCATGCTGTTTTTTTTAATCAATGCAAACAATTTGGTGATATCCTTGTAGTAGGTGTTGGCCGCGATTCAGTAATTTCGTATCTGAAAGGTCCCGGCCGGCCGGTAAATCCTGAAAACAACCGTTTGTATCTGGTTGCTGCCATGCAGGATGTTGATTATGCCGTATTAAATGATGAAAATTTGTCTGACGGCAAGATAGATTTTCGTGAAAATATGCAGCACCTCATGCCTGATGTATTTGTGCTGAATGAAGATGATACGGGTATGGCAGAAAAAAAAGAATTATGCAAACAACTGGGGGTGAGCATGAAGTTTGTTAAGCGCATTGTGCCTCCTGAACTTGAGCCTACTTCAACCACAAGGATAATCGATAAAATCAATTTTGCATTCAGAGCTCCACTGAGGATTGACTTTGCAGGTGGCTGGACGGATGTTCCTTATATAATGGGCGAAAAGTTGGGATATGTGTCAAATATTACCATTAGTCCGTTTATTGAATTAAAGAACGGAAAATTTAATTTTTCCGGGTATCCGAGAGGTAGCGGTTTAAGCACTTCAACTGCAGTGAAGTTGCTTGAGATGATCAGTTCAAAAACCTATAATGCCGATGCCAAATCGTTGGCAAATATTGGCGAAGACCTCTTCAATCTTGAAAATAATGAGCTCAACTGGGCAATTGGCCGGCAGGATCAGTATTCTATTGTTTACGGCGGATTTAATTGTTTTGAATTTGGCCGCCATTATGCTAAGAGAATGGATATTGACGTTCCGTTGGAATATCTTGAAGCGTTCAAAAAAAACTTATTGTTGTTGCATACAGGGATTTCACGTAATGCCCAGCTTGCTGTTGAACAGGTGTACCAGAATCATAAAACACCATCAGGCCAGGATGCTCTGGATAAACTTGCCCGTTATGGAAAAGAGTTTGCTCTCTCAATGCAGAAAAAAGATTTTATTAAATGCGCAGAAATTATGGAACTGAATTTCAAAGCGCAGATACAGCTGGCTTCTGCATCAACAAATGAGATTATTGAGAAGATGTATGTATTTGCAAAAAAGAACGGGTTGATAGGGGGCAAAATTGCAGGAGCAGGGGGTGGGGGAGCATTTATTTTTTACTGCGAGAATCCGGATAGATTAAAAAATGCTATGAAAAAGGAATTTGTTGATTGCTTTGAAATAGATTTTGATTTTCATTATAAAAACATTAAGCAGCTTAATAAAGTATAGCGACAATGAGGTTTTGGATAACCGGCATTTTTCAATCTTATATCATTTTACTTTCAAATTACTCAAAACTCTTAGACTGTAAAACCGAACCAAAGATTTTTGCTCATTAAAAATTAATACAAAAACAGTAGTAACTATTTTAAATGAGAAAGCTTGCTAACGATGAACTGAACAGAAAGACGGTGGATGAGTACAAAAAGGTACCTAAGATACCCGTTGTGGTTGTTATGGATAACGTCAGAAGCATGCACAACATAGGTTCGGTTTTTCGCACCTGCGATGCTTTTCTTATTCAGACAATTTATCTGTGCGGTATAACTGCAACCCCACCGCATCGTGAAATTCATAAGACGGCTTTAGGTGCAACAGATTCTGTTCATTGGGAATATTATGAAAACACGTTAGAACTAATAAAAAAGCTTAAAACCGATGGATATACTTTATGTGCTGTTGAACAAACAGACAGCAGTAATATGTTAAACAATTATACACCGTCAGCTTTTAGAAAATATGCAATAATTTTCGGCCACGAAATTTATGGAGTTAACCAGCAGGTGATTGACGAATGTGACCTGAGTATAGAAATTCCCCAGTTAGGGACGAAACATTCGCTTAATATTGCAGTAAGTGCAGGTATTGTGTTGTGGGAGTTTTTTAAGATTTATGTTAATGAAGGCAAAACAGTCTATCAATAGGGGGCTAACCTAGATTCGTCATTAGGGGCGAAGCGCCCCGATAACCCCGATTATGCACTAAAAAATGTATAAGCAATAAAGCATTTGTAATCAGTACCAAAGGCTTAGAATTGAAACAATCATTACATCGGGGTAATCGATTTGTCATTGCAAAACATTAATATTCAATAATTAAATCTAATTTTTTTTAATGACGGTCATTAGAAAAATAAGGTTAATGAGAAATCCGGGTATAAAGGAGAAAGTCTTTAGGCAGAGAAGAAAATAAAAAAAGCGGTTCATTGAACCGCTTTTTTATTATTTATGTTCTTTATTGGATTATTCCTTTGAAAGCTTCACTCTGTGCGAATTTCAGGAATTCTGCGTCTTTCTTGGCATAATCTTTCCATTTAGCATCTTTGCCTACAGCAATCCTTAAGTTGCTCAAAACGCCGTCTTCTTTACCTGCACGGGCGCTGGCAACTGCTTTCAGGTAGAAAACAATAGCAGGAGCATCGTCACCCAGTTCATTCAGTGTGGCAATGGCTTTTTCGTTGTTGCCGTTTAATAACTGTGCAAGAGCTGCATTGAAAGAAGGTTTGCTGCCAAAATAATTTACTGCTGCAGCATAATCAGCCTGTTTAATTTTGATGATACCCAGATTGTAGCTGGCTGCATCACCTGCACTCATACCGGCTGAAAGCAATTCTTCAGCAGTTTTCAGGTCACCTTCGGCAAGGGCAACAGCGCCCATGTTGCATTTTGAAACCTCATCATTTTTAAGTGCCTGAGCTTTTTCGAAAGCAGCTTTAGCTTCAGCAGTTTTTCCAAGCAACATACAAACATAGCCAACGTTGTTATGTGCCCTGTAGCTTTCGGGGAAGTTCTGGGCTGCTGCCTGATAAATAGCGAGTTTTTCTTCATTGCTGTTAGTAAGTGTGGCAGCATACAAAATTTCTTCTTCGTTGAGTTTTGCAGGATCAGTTTTAGCCAGATTTGAGATTTCTTCATCTGATTTACCAACAACGTCAACATTTATGGTCATTACTGAACGGCGAAGCTGAGGTAAAATCTTGTCGGCAATTTCTTTATAGGCTGCAGAAATATTTTTTATTTCTTTCTCACGGACAACAGGGTCGGAATACATAGATAGTACACGTAAAATAAGTTCCTTATCCTGTATATCTGAACTTTCCATTAATGATTTGAATCCATCCCAGTCTTCGGCTGTGGATAATTTGCTGAGGAATTCAGCAGCTTCAGCTTCGGTTATCTGATTATCTTTTAAGGCTTTTTTCAGATATTTTTCAGCTGAACCGCCTCTGTTACCTGAAAGTTTTTCATTCAGATCAACCGGTCCATCGGGTGATGCATAAGCTGAAATCTGAGCGCCTTTAAATTGCCTGTTACCGGCTGTTTTAGCATCCTTTAAGGCTGTTTCAAATGCTTTAATATCATCGCTCTTTAGTTCAGACGGGCGAACATCGTATTTGTTAATTACATAATGAATATCAGCCTTGTAACTTTCAGGAGTGATTCTTACAAATTTGTCACCAACCATAACAGCTTTTGGATCAACCTGAACAAGGGTAGGTGTAGCTATAACACCGTCAGCAATTTTATTAGTTACAAATTCCAGAGGAGTTTTTTCCTTTATTCGGGCTGACATTTTTACTACAAGTTCCGATTGCATCATTTCAGGCGAATAGGGAATTGTACCTGTATAGGTAT
>JAJUGM010000289.1 GCA_029268165.1 Bacteroidota bacterium | reverse complement strand
ATTATCAAATCAAGCATCTTATTGGCATCGTCAAAAAGCTTTTGTGCTTCATGCCCTGTTTTGGGGTCATTCAGTAATTCAGGAAACTTTCCCCTTATTTGCCATACGATAAAGAAAAATATCCAGTTGATATACTCCCTGATTTCACTCAGCGGATAATCATCATATACTATGATACCTGTGGTTTTTGGCTCAATAATTACTGTTTTGTTCCATTCTATGCTTAACCTGTTTTTTCTGGCTTCTTCAAGACTGATATGCTGTGTTTGTGACTTAACATCAGCATAGGTTTGTCTGAGCTCGGAATATTCTTTTTTAATTTGCGCAACGTATGAAGTGCGTAAATCGGTTGACAACAAATTATTTACAACTCCCACACTGCGTGAGGCGTCTTTTACATGGACAACCGGAGCATGATAATGGGGCTCAATTTTTACGGCTGTATGTATTTTTGAAGTAGTTGCTCCACCAATTAAAAGGGGGATATTAAAGTTGATTTCCTTCAGGCGTTTTGCGATGTCAACCATTATTTCAAGTGAAGGTGTAATAAGGCCGCTGAGCCCAATGATATCCACCTTATAATCGGATGCTGCCTGAATTATTTTTTCAGTGGGTACCATCACGCCAAGGTCAATAACCTCATAATTATTGCAAGCCAGTACAACACCCACAATATTTTTTCCAATGTCGTGCACATCGCCTTTTACGGTGGCCAGAAGAATTTTACCTGCTGATCCTGAACCGGATATTTTTTCCTCTTCAATATATGGAAGCAGCGTGGCAACAGCCTTTTTCATCACACGGGCGCTTTTAACAACCTGAGGAAGGAACATCTTTCCGGCGCCGAAAAGATCACCCACGACGGTCATACCATCCATCAGCGGCCCTTCAATTATATTGATAGCTTTTGGATAGTAACTGCGGGCTTCAAGTACATCGTCACTGATATAATCAATTATACCTTTAATTAAGGCATGTTTTAACCGTTCTTCTATGGGTGCTTTGCGCCACGCATCATCTTTCTCTTCCTTTTTATCAGTTTGCTGCACTGTGCCGGCAAAAGCTATAAGCCTTTCAGTAGCATCGGGCCGGCGATTTAGCACTACATCCTCAACTTTTTCAAGCAGATCCTCAGGTATTTCATCATACACTTCCAGCATCGACGGATTAACAATTCCCATATCAAGGCCGCTGTTGATGGCATGATAAAGGAACACGGAATGCATGGCCTCTCTTATCCGGTTATTGCCTCTGAAGGCAAAGGATAGGTTGCTGATACCCCCGCTGACCTTGGTATGAGGAAGGTTCTCCTTAATCCATGCAGTGGCGCGGATGAAATCGACAGCATAATTGTTGTGTTCTTCCATGCCGGTGGCTATAGCCAGAACGTTAGGGTCAAAGATAATATCTTCAGGTTTTACTTTAACTTTTTCCGTGAGTATACGATATGCCCTTTGGCATATTTCAATACGGCGCTCAAAAGAGTCGGCCTGCCCGTTTTCATCAAATGCCATTACCACCATAGCAGCGCCATATTGTTTAATTTTCAGGGCCTGTTCAACGAAAACTTCTTCGCCTTCCTTAAGGCTTATGGAATTGACAACTGATTTTCCCTGTACACATTTCAGGCCGCTTTCAATTACCTGCCATCTGGATGAGTCAATCATTACCGGTACTTTGGCAATATCGGGTTCAGCGGCAAGAAGGTGCAAAAATCTTACCATACATTTTTCAGCGTCGAGCATAGCATCGTCCATACACACATCAATTATCTGGGCACCGCCTTCAACCTGCTCACGGGCAACTGAAAGGGCTTCTTCATACTTTTCTTCGCGTATCAGTCGGGCAAATTTTGCCGAACCGGCCACATTAGTCCTTTCACCTATATTCACAAAATTGCTTTCTCTGCTAACAGTGAGGGCTTCAAGGCCGCTCAAACGGGTTTCAACCGGGATTGCAGGGATTTTTCTCGGAGGGAACCGGGTTGCCAGCTGTGCAAATGCGTGTATATGTTCGGGTGTTGTTCCGCAGCAGCCGCCTATTATATTTACAATTCCTGCTTCAAGAAATTCCTTTAGCTGCTCTGCCATTTCACGGGGAGTGTCGTCATAGCCGCCGAACTGGTTGGGCAAACCAGCGTTGGGATGCGTACTGACATAAAAAGGAGCCTTTTGGCTGAGCTCTTCGACATAAGGCTTTAAAGCCTTTGCGCCAAGAGCACAATTAATGCCAATACTGAGCGGATTAGCCCAGGAAACTGAATTTAAAAAAGCTTCAACAGTCTGCCCTGATAAAGTGCGCCCGCTTGCGTCAGTAATGGTAACCGATATCATTACAGGCAGATGGATATTCTTTTTCCTGAAAATATCTTCTATGGCAAACAGGGCAGCTTTGGCATTCAAGGTGTCAAAAACAGTTTCAATAAGCAGTAAATCCACTCCGCCTTCTATTAATGCATCAACCTGTTCGGAATAGGCCAGAACCAGATCATCAAAGGTAACTGAGCGATAGCCCGGATCATTTACATCAGGAGATATTGAGGCTGTTTTATTGGTAGGTCCTATGGAACCAGCCACAAAAACAGGTTTTGCCTGATTGGCATTATTATGTTCGTCAGCCGCTGAACGGGCAATAATTGCAGCAGCTTTATTCATTTCAGTAACGTATGTTTCAAGTTTATAATCAGCCTGTGAAATCCTGTTTGCATTAAAGGTATTGGTTTCAATGATATCAGCTCCGGCTTTTATATAATCTTCATGAATTTTCTTTATAATTTCGGGCTTTGTAATTGAAAGCACATCAATGTTGCCTTTTAAATCATGGATATGATTTTTAAAGCGTTCTCCCCTGAAATCATGCTCTTGGAGTTTATGCTGCTGAATAAGTGTGCCCATGGCTCCGTCAAGCAAAAGAATCCGCTTCTGAAGCTCATCAAATATTAATTTACCTTTGCCCATTTATCATCCTCACCTGATAAGTATATTAAGGAAAAACCGTATTTTCCTGACAAGCAAAACTGATTATTGCAAATCCGAAATAATGGTGCCAACCGGTTATTTTCCAGTTGTCAAAAATAAAGTATAATTTAGTGGATTGCAAACTGAAGTTGTCAGACAAATTTGTTATTTCAATAAAGACTGTAATGCCTGCATGTTTAAGTCATTATTGATATTTTTACCCTGCGGGGTGTACATAAACTGAATTCTTTTCCTGTAGTATTCGTTTATTTTGGGTCTTACTATCTTCAAAGTACTGTTAAGCAGGCCATTTTCTTCGGTGAATCCTTCTGTGATAATACTAAATGTAGCAGGCAGCCAACGGTGGGGAAAAGCATTTTCAAATTTTCCGCCTGCAAGGAACTGGTCGATCTGACTTTCAATAAGTTTAATTACTTCAAGCAATATGTCCTGGTCATCGGTTTCACAATGCTGGGATGCAATCCATGATCTGATGGCCTGAACATTAGGGTATATCAAGGCAGTGGTATAAGCATTCTGATTGTTGTACAGCATACATTGCTCAATATATTTTGATTGCTGAACAATGGCTTCTTCTATGCCTTCGGGGCTGAATTTTTCTCCGTCATCGCCTATAAGCAGGCTTTTAAAACGCCCCAGTACATACAGAAAGCCGTCGTTATCCATATAGCCCAGATCACCCGTATAAAGCCAGCCGTCTTTAATTGTTTCAGCAGTTGCCTCAGGGTTGTTCCAGTATCCGGCCATCACGTTTTCGCCTTTTACTACAATTTCGCCTTTTTCACCCACAGGTAGTTCATTACCTTTTTCGTCACATATTTTTAATTCGATATGATCAACCAGTGTACCTGATGAGCCCATTTTGTGTTTAAGCGGATTATTGGCAGAAATCACAGGGGCGGCTTCAGTAAGGCCATAGCCCTGATACATAGGCATACCTACTGCATAGAAAAACCGCTGTAAATCAATATCGAGTAAGGCGCCTCCGCCGATGAAAAATTCAAGCCGGCCACCAAAACCTTCACGCACTTTACTGAATATTACCTTATCAAAAAGCTTATACAATGGCTTAAGCAATATACGGAAACCTTTCCCTTTGTCCCATCCGATGCCGTTATATGTGATGGCTATATTCAATCCGAAAGAGAAAAGTTTTTCAATCAATTTCCCCTTGTCGCGTATGCCTTTTTCGATATTCTTTTTGAAATTTTTTGCCAGGGCAGGTACACTTAATAAAAAATGAGGCCTAATCTCCTTAATGTTAACCGGAATATTCTTAAGTGTTTCCATGGGGGTTTCTCCTAATTGTACTGAAGCCATGCTCGCCCCGCACGACATGAGAGTATATACCCCGCACGTATGAGCAAAAGCATGATCCCATGGCAGAATTAGTAATGTTGTCCAGTACCTTGGAATAGAAAAGAGCGATAATGATTGTTCGATGTTGGCTGTATAATTGCGGTGAGTGAGTATAATGCCTTTTGGATCGGCAGTGGTGCCTGAAGTATAACATATATTAGCATAATCGTCGGGCATCACTGACTGCCACCGTGTATAAAATTCACTACTGCTGGTTTTTAAAAATTCACGCCCTGAATTCAGCACATCATTAAAAAATACTTCGTAGCTGGCATAATTTTCCTGCGGATCGAGCAGTATGATTTTTTTTAGTGTTTTAGTTTCATGAAATATGGGGCTTATTTTCTTTGCCTGATTTTTTGATACAATAATATATTCTGCTCCTGAATGCTTCAGCCTGAATTTTATTTCTTCAGGCTCGGTGAGTTTAACAGACAAAGGTACATTAACCGCTCCGGTATAAAATATTCCT
>JAJUGM010000288.1 GCA_029268165.1 Bacteroidota bacterium | reverse complement strand
TGGCCGGTTTTCCATGAAATATTGTTCATGTTAATTTCATGTTGTTTTTGAAGGGTATTATCACGATAGATAAAGCCTGATTCCTGCTGGGAGATTATTGCTTCAACGTCAGGTATTTCAGATGACTGCAAGCTCACGCTCCCTGAAAGCACCATAACCCTTATAAAAGATGTATCTTCAAATATTGAAAAGCGGGTGCCTGTAACCTCAACTATTGAGTTTCCGGTAAAAACCCTGAACGGCAATGTAGGTCGGTGCTGAACTTCAAAAAACGCTTCTCCTTTTAAAATAATATCTCTTGAATCGGTATTGAATTTCTTGTTTAAACTGATTGATGAATAGCTGTTAAGCGTAATTAATGACCCGTCAGGTAATGTATATGTCTTAACCGCTTCCTGAGTTTTATATGTAATATAATGCGAAGAAATCTTATCGCTTGTCCTTAATATTTTCGCCAGCCCAAAGGTCAGACCTGCAGCAAGAACAAAAATGGCAGAAACCCGCAGGAAGTAAGTGATTAAAGGGATTGTTATATGCCGGGTTTGCATGGTTTTCGCAATCCTGCCTTTAATAACCTGCCAATCCGATTCCGTATCAACGTTGTCAAAAGGTTTTAAATTGGAGGCATGTTCCCAGATTGCCTTTATTGTTTCAAATTCTTTTTTATTTGAGGCATCTTTATCAAGCCATCGCTTAAGCTTATCTGTGTCACTTTTGCCTGCTGACTGATCAAAGATTCTGGTTATGAAATTGAAATTCATAATGAAAAATTCCTGAACTAAATATATGACATTCTGAAATTCAAATGCACTTACTTTTTTAAATACTTGTTTTATGTTATTTTATTTAAAATACAGTATGTTAAGCAAATAGTATTAAATAACCGAAACATAATCATTTAATTTTTTTCTGAGAATTCTTAATGCTTTGCTAATTTGTGTTTCGACAGTTCTTTTTGATAAATTAAGCTTTTGTGCAATCTGTTCGTTTTTTAATCCATCAAAACGATTCATTTTAAATATTCTTTTACATTGTTCGGGCATACTTTCTATGCATTCGTATATCCTGTTCTGTAATTCAACGGTTGTAACATGGTCGTCAATCACACTATCTTCTGTCCGCAATGCCATGTTTTTAAAATGCCGGTTTCTCATTTCATTCTGAGAAATGTAATTCAGGCAGGCATTGTAAACTGATTTATACAGGTATGATTTTAATGATGTGTCAATAATTACTGTATGTCGCTTTTCGTAAAGTTTAACGAAAAAGTCCTGCACAATTTCCTTTGCTGTTTCAACATTATTAATATATTTCATAGCAAATACCACAAGTGGCCTGTAATATTCTTTGAAAATACGTTCATAAGCATCTACGTCTCCGGTTTTCAAATCTTCCTCAGCGGATGATATTTTCTTTTTGTGGATCATAACTGCGGTATATGCCTTGAATGAATAATAATCGGAGCATAAATATACATAAAAATCCCTGAATCGGTAATAAATTTGTAAAGAAGCAGGAAATTAATGCTGAAATAATTATAACTTTGCAGCACTTTTATAAACCCATAATTAATGTAGCCTATGAGATCATATAATCTGTTATTACTTGCGTTATTGTTTGCCCTGTTTTCCTGTAAACAACAGGGTGTGGTTGCTCCTTCAGTTGAGAAAAAGCCATTCGGTAAACTGGCTGATGGCACTGAAACGTTTGTTTATACGCTTAAAAACTCCAATGGTATTTCGGTATCGGTTACCAATTACGGAGGCCGGATAACATCAATCATTGTGCCTGATAAAAATGGTACGCCGGGAGATATCGTACTGGGTTATGACAGTGTTGCTGGCTATGTTGCTGACAACACGTTTCAGGGGAGCCTTGTAGGCCGCTATGCAAACAGAATAAATAAAGGACATATTGTAATAGACGGAAAGGAATTTAATCTTTCTGTCAACAGTGGAATGCATCATCTGCATGGAGGTGTTTCAGGTTTTGACAGAAAAATATGGAATGTAAAAGAAATTGTTGATTCTTCCAGTGCTGCTGTTGAGCTTACTTATACAAGTCCTGCAGGCGAGGAAGGCTATCCCGGTACTCTGAAAGTTAAAGCCTTATATTCACTCAATGATTCAAATGAACTGAAAATTGAATATTGGGCTGAAACAGATACGCCAACCATTGTCAACCTTACCAATCATGCTTATTATAACCTTTCAGCAGGTCGCGAAAATACGATTCTGAACCACACACTTATGATCAATGCTGACTCAATCACACCGATTGACAGCACCTTAATACCTACCGGTGTACTGATGGCTGTTGAAGGAACTCCTTTTGACTTCAGGAAACCGGCCAAAATCGGTTTGCGGATTAATAATCCTGACCAGCAGCTTGTTTTTGGTCTTGGTTATGATCATAATTATGCACTTAATAATCAGGGCAATCTTACTCTTGCGGCCGAACTGACTGACAGTATTTCAGGGAGAGTATTGCAGATATTTACTACCAAACCAGGCATTCAGTTTTACAGTGGTAACTTTCTTAATGGCACATTAACCGGGAAAAACAGAACCATATTTACTTATCGTTATGCATTATGTCTGGAGCCGCAATATTTCCCTGATTCACCAAATAAACCTCAGTTTAAATCGCCTGTGATAAGGCCAGGGGAAGTTTATCACCAGGTTGATGTTTATAAATTTACAGTGCGGAAGTAACACAAATTTGTTTTTTTACTTTAAATAAGCAAAAAGTGCCCCAGGATTTACAGATGCCTGAGGCGCTTTTTTTTAAGCCCAGGTACAATGAAATTGTTTATCCCAATTATTGCATCAGAAGAATTTCTAATGCAATGCGATTAAGAAAAATCAACTTTTCCGGTTTGCTGGCGCTGCACCAGAAAAGTGATTTTTCTATATCGGGAAATCCATTGGTTCGCTCTTTCTGAGAGCTCCCAATGAATAATTTGGGTTTATTCAACGTTCATAGGAAAAGAATATGATTGCTGTGTGCTTTATATTAGCCAAAAAATCTGATTATTAATAAAATATTCTCCTGATGTGCCTTTCATACAGGTTTTCATAAACCTGCTGCCCTACAAGTTCGGCATTTGAAAGCACTGCATTGAGATAAACATTTCCATATTCGGCTGCAATTTTATACCCAACATGAATCAACTGTCTGAGGTTGGGATTGAAATCGGGGTGCCCCGGAACATGTTTCAATGCATTGGCAAATTTTTCGCTGTTCCATTGATTTACTGTTTCAGGTTTTGGAAGCTTGTCATGAAGGATGTCAATAACCGATGCATAAGGGGCACATAATTCATCCTGTCTGTCATAGGCTTTGGCATAAATCTTTTTTACCAGTTCGAGCGCATCGCCACCGGCCATAGCAAGGCCTGTAATTTCTTCAAGCCATGAGGTACCCGCTGTTTTAATATGAATGCCTTTGTTGTATTTTTTCAGTATGTTGGCAATATGAGGATACAAACTGAACTTATCACTGCCTGAATGGATACTTAGTTTAAGCTGGGGATTAAGGTTGAACTCCTTTATGGCAAAGTCAATAACCAGAATATCTTCTTCAAACTCCTTGGCAAATGCTTTCGGATCGCCAACATAATCAACACCCTTGTTAAACCTGCCTGTGAATTTCGGAGCAATAGTGTGAAATTCAATTTTTTCCATTGAAAGTGCTCCTAAAATGAAGAAAAGTTCAATGGGGGTTTGCGGACTGCTTACCTCATCCATTGATACTTCTGCAATAAAATTGCCTTTACCTTTTTTGCTTTCGATATTACGATATATAGATGCCGCTTCCTTAATGGCATACAGATACTTGCCGGCAATTTCCCGCAGTATTTTGTCATTTATTTCAAAGGAATGATTAATGCCGGGTATGGAAAAATTCTCTTTATAACGACTGAAAAACGACATAAAATATGTAACATCATTTTCTTCAGCAGGTTTGCCAATGAAATCGGCAACATCGAGTGTGAAAAAATCACTTGAAGAAATAAATTTATCGACATTGGAATTATTTATATGGTCAGCATCAACAAAATAAGGTTGTTTCCAATGGAGAGAGGCAACTGCTTCGTCAGCTTCGTTACGCACATCTGCAGGTTCTGAATGAACTATGGAATGCTCGCGGTTCGATTTGTTCCATACCGGTGTGATGGCAACACCTTCCTGTAATGCCTTTTCAAAAGCCTTTAACTGATATTTTCCCTGCAACCCGAAACGGTCGCCTGTTCCAAATGAATATTTTCCCAGTTCCATAAATAAAAAAATTTAATTAAAAAAATACCGTGTACGGACACGAAATTATATATTTATTTTGAAAAAATATTCATAAATTTTGATATATTTGTAAAAATTTTTTCGTGTGCGTTCACGGAATTTTATATAATGAAGACAAATTCAGGAAATACTAAAGAAAAGGATTTCACCATATCTGATAAAATCAGGATAAAAGACATTGCCCGCCTTGCAGGTACGTCGATAGGCACAGTCGACCGTGTGTTGCATAACAGGGGAGAGGTAGCAGAATCAACAAGGCAAAAGGTGCTTCATATTATACATAACCTTAACTATCAGCCTGATATTCTGGCCCGGAGGTTGTCTGCCAAAAAAAAATGTCGTTTTGCCATTCTTATTCCTAAGGTCAATCCTGACAGCTCATTCTGGCAGGCTCCCCTCGATGGCATCCATAAGGCAATCAGTGAAATAGATTTTTACAATGTAAGCATAGAAGAATTTCTTTTCAATCAGTTCGATCGTTTATCTTTTGCACGTAAGGCCAAAGCCTTATT
>JAJUGM010000287.1 GCA_029268165.1 Bacteroidota bacterium | reverse complement strand
CTGTGGTTACAAACGGATACTACCTCGAAGAGTATATTGAGCCACTGAAGCAAACGGAAATAAAAGAAATCCAGGTGACACTTGACGGAACTGAATCAATGCATAACAACCGACGACATTTAAGAAGCGGAACAGGTACATTTAAAAAAATCGTAAACGGAATAGATAAAGCCCTTGATGCTGGCATGCCTGTCAACCTGCGTATGGTAATTGACAAAGAAAATATAAGCGAGCTGCCCCAGATAGCAAGGTTTGCCAAAGCGAAAGGCTGGACGACTCTGCCTCAATTTAAAACACAACTAGGACGCAACTATGAACTGCATTATTGCCAGGATGACCGTCAACACCTTATGACGCGTATTGAAATGTGGGAGGCAGTGAATGAACTCATTGATCAATATCCCGAGATACTTGATTTTCATAAACCAGCTTTTTCGGTATCCAGGTTTTTGTTTGAAAACGGTGAACTGCCGGCCCCTTTGTTTGATTCATGCACCGGATGCAAGACTGAATGGGCTTTTGATTTTACAGGACGCATATATGCCTGCACGGCAACTGCAGGAAAAACTGATGAATCAATTGGTACTTTTTATCCCTCAGTGTCGCTGAATTATAAAGTAATTTCAGCATGGCAGAACCGTGACGTATTGAGTATTCCTGAATGTTCCGACTGTAATCTGCAGTTAGCCTGCGGTGGGGGTTGTGCATCAGTGGCTCTGAACAAAAACGGATACCTTAACAGCCCTGATTGCCGGCCTGTAAATGAATTGCTTGAAATGGGAATGGGATTATATTTTAAAGATTAATATATTTTAAAATATGCAAGAAATAACTGCTACTGAATTTGACAAGGAAGTGCTGAATGCTGAATGTGCCGTTGTTGATTTCTATTCAACCGAATGCCCTCCCTGTGAGGCATTGGCGCCAAAGTTTGAGTCACTGAACAATTTGTTTGGTCACCGCGTAAAATTTATAAAAATATTCCGGCAGCAAAACCGCAGCCTTGCTGAAAAGCTGGGTGTTAAAAGTTCACCTACGGTGCTGTTTTATAATAAAGGTCAACGCGTTGGCGAGGTGCTTACAGGTGGGATAAAAAAATCGGAAATAATTAAAAATTTGCAGCATCTGTTGCCTGAAGAAGAAATAACCAAACAATTATCCTCACAGCAACCAACAGTTAGCTTATTTGATGCAGCAGTTATCGGCGGAGGGCCTGCCGGCCTTACAGCTGCCCTTTACCTGTGCCAGGCAAAAGTAAAGACTGTGCTTATTGATATCGCCTTGCCGGGCGGACAGGTATCAACAACCCACCAGGTATCCAATTATCCCGGTTTTATTGAACCTCAGCACGGATATATGCTGTCACACCAAATGTCGGAGCAGACTAAGCTTTGCGGCACTACTTACAAGGTTGCTGTTGACATTGCAAGGGTTGATCTGAATAAAAAAACAATCATTATTGATGATTATGAAACGGTAAAGGCAAAAAAAATCATCATAGCAACAGGTGCATCTCCACGCCTGCTTGACATACCCGGTGAGAAAAAATATAAAGGCCATGGTATTTCATATTGTGCCACATGCGATGCCAAATATTTCCACGATAAGGAAGTGGTCATTATTGGGGGTGGTAATACTGCAATTGAGGAAGCGGATTTTATTTCCCGGTTTGCCAGTAAAATTACTATTGTTCACCAGTTGGATAAACTGACTGCAAATAAAACAGCCCAGGAAAAAGCTTTTACCAATCCAAAGATTTCCTTTCTCTTTGAAAGTGAACCCAGAGCATTTGAAAAATCGGGTGACCGCATGCTAACAACCGTTGAAAACCTCAAAACCGGAAGCAGACAGATTATATCCTCCGACGGCATTTTTATTTTTGCAGGTATGAAAGCCAACACGCAACTATTTGGTAACGAACTTAAAACTGACCCATGGGGATATATTATCACTGACGAAGATATGCGTACAAATATGGATGGTATTTTTGCCGCCGGCGATGTACGTAGCAAAAAATACCGGCAGATAACCACTGCTGTGGCTGACGGAACCATTGCCGCAATTGCAGTCGCCAAAGAACTCGACTGATTCCTCCAACAATAATTTTTATTCGCCCGGATGAATTTGTTTATTCATCGCACTTGGGTTTATTGTTTTATCATGGAATATTAATGTTCTGAAATGACTAATCTGGGCTTAAAAAGTATCAGCAATAATTTACTGAACGCTGTTATTTTTTAATTGAATTAGAAAAAAAATAATTATAATTGCTGCAAACTGTTTATAAAATAACCAGGTGATACCATTACGAGATACCATTCCTTCAAAAAGCTTTCCTGTTGTTACGTGGTTTATTATTATTGTCAATGCAGCAGTATTTGTTTTTGAATTTTTATTCCTGAATGATGCTCAGACAGAAGCATTAATATATGAATACGGGCTTGTCCCTGATCAGGTAAGGTTTTATTATGTCTCCAATCTAGCTGATATCCGTACTGTTTTAATCAGGCCATTTTTTACCAATATGTTTCTGCACGGAGGATGGGGACATATACTTTCCAATATGTGGATATTGTTCATTTTCGGAGATAATGTGGAAGACAGAATGGGTAAAATACGTTATTTTATTTTTTATATCTTATGTGGGGTAATAGCAGGATTAACCCATTTCATCCTCTACAGAAATTCATCAGTACCTGCTATCGGGGCCTCAGGAGCTATCTCGGGTATTATGGCTGCATACATGATTATGTTCCCGAAAAGCACCATTATTTCATTTGTCCCTATTTTTATTATTCCGTTCCTGATTCCTATACCTGCCCTGGTATATATAGGCATCTGGTTTCTGATACAGTTATTTAACGGCACAACATCCCTGCTAATGTCGGCCCATGCTGTAGGAATAGCATTCTGGGCGCATATCGGAGGTTTTCTGGGAGGTTTGTGGCTCTATAGGTATTTTGACAGGGCTAAAAGGAAATCATATTATTATTAAAAACTCAAGCCACTTTTTAGTGTTTTAAAACCGGATTAGTCATCAGGAGAGAAGCACCCTGATTTAGAAAAATAGGGCTAATAACAAATCCGGGATAAAATATTTCATTGTTCTTTTTCCTTTTATCAGGCAGAATGCTTATATTACTCTTCCAAAGACCAGGTGAATATCCATTTTGGCACAACTATTGATTAGTAATAATGACGCAAATAACAAGGTATGAAGTATGATGAACTTATAAAAAATTATAACCGTTTTTTTGAATATATTAAAGAAAAGCGGCTGAAAAATGCATTTGATCTGCTGGGGATGCTGGCTAACCAGTGCCGGAACCGTGATTTTAAAAATCAGATTGACAGCCACTTTGAAACCTATCTGAACATGCTCAGGTATTCATTTGAACTATCTGATGATCCTGAGAAAGAAAAAGTTTATATACACCTGCTGAAGTCATTAACCGAACTGGCTGATGACATAAAAGAAGATATTATTGTTAACCAGAATCTTTTAACATACAGCGATATTAAAAAGAAAACATGGTATCAGATTGAACAGGCCGAAACCGAATCGACAGAATACCTGGAAAAACTCAATTTTAAAAAAGAAATTGAAAGCCTGCTCGAAGAAGCCGGCGATAAAAAAGATATTACCGAATGGCCCGGCGCAAGAAAAACAATGGCTAAATTATTTCAGTTTATATGGTTAACAGACAAATTACGAGACAATGAAATTACACTTTTGTCAAATATTCGCTCATCAAATACTTTTCCGTGGTATGACAAATGTATAGTTGTCAGTGCGCTTACTTTATCATTATTACGACATTTTGACAGTAAGAAAATTAACCTTCTGTTTGATTTTTATGAAACAGGAGAACACCAGGTATGGCAGCGGGCATTAACCGGGCTAATTACCGGACTGTTATTTTACGATTACAGGTTGGCCTATTATCCCGAGATTCTTCAGCGACTGAAAGCAAAACAGGGCGACAAACAGATTGAAAAACACACTGAAACAGTGATTATTCAATTCATAAGGGCTAAAGAAACCGAAAGTATAACCAAAAAAATTCAGGAAGAGATTATGCCTGAAATGATAAAAATGCGTTCGAAACTTGAAGACAAACTTGACCTCGAAGGCATGATATCATCAGGTAATCCGGAAGAAAAAAATCCGGCATGGGAAACTTTTTTTAAAGATACTCCCGATGTTTACAGTAAACTTGAGGAATTTTCAAATTTACAGATGGAAGGCGCTGACGTGTTTCTCGGAGCTTTTGCCTACCTGAAACGTTTTGATTTCTTTAATGATATCAGCAACTGGTTCCTGCCATTTTTCAAAGAAAATGAAGATGTTAAGGCAGCCCTGAGCAATGTAAGGGAAGGGTTTGACGTAAAACAGTTTGCCGACGGAATTGAACGCACGCACTTTCTGTGCAACTCCGATAAATACTCGTTCTGTCTTAATGTGAAACACATGCTTCCTTTGCAAAAATCAACCGTTATGGAACTTTTCAATATGGAACTTAAAGCCATGAATGAGATGGCAAGCGAAGATGAAAAGCTGAATTCCGAATTACGTGATAAGGCTGTTTTTAATCAATATTTTCAGGACCTTTACAGATTCTATAAATTGCATCCGTTAAAAGCAGAATTCAATGATATCTTTACCCTTCCGATATCCATACTCAATTCATCATTTTTCCGGACACTTATTGATAATCCATTAATATACAGAAATATAGGAGAATTTTATTTTGAAAAAAATAAATATACCGAAGCTTTAAAGATTTTTGAACAGATTATTGAAACTGAAAAACAATACGAATTGTTCGAGAAAATT
>JAJUGM010000286.1 GCA_029268165.1 Bacteroidota bacterium | reverse complement strand
GGATCGAAGCAGGACAAGATGAAACTCACCCCAAGTGACTGGCACGAACGCTTTCTCCAGCAGGCCGGCTGGACCGTCGAGCTGCGCCGGCACCTGTTCGCCAGAACCGGGCTGGCCATCGCACGGCAGGTGGGGATATACAAACCGGGTGATCGGGCAATAACAGGTTCAGAACTTGAAAAGATTAATGAAGAAAAATTTACTGAAGATATCCGGCTTTATTCTGTTTTTGCGCGGGTTGCCCCTGAACATAAGGTAAGAATTGTTAAAGCATGGCAAAAACATAATGAGGTGGTTGCTATGACAGGAGACGGCGTTAATGATGCTCCTGCGCTAAAACAGGCTAATATAGGCGTAGCTATGGGAATTACAGGTACGGACGTATCAAAAGAGGCTGCAGACATGATTCTTACAGATGATAATTTTGCTACAATAGTTGCAGCAGTTGAGGAAGGCCGGAGAATCTATGATAATATCCTCAAAGTAATCCAGTTTCTTCTTTCTACGAATATTGGAGAAATATTCCTGTTACTCGTCACCTCTGTATTTAATCTGGGTACTCCTCTTCTGCCCATTCATATCTTATGGGTTAATCTTGTAACTGACAGCCTTCCTGCACTTGCATTAAGTGTTGACCCTGCTGAGGATAATATAATGAAACGTAAACCGCGCAATGCAAAATTTGGTTTTATGACAAAAGGAATGATATGGAGAATATTTTATCAGGGAATCATTATAGGTGTTCTCCCGCTTATAGCGTTTATATCAGGTGCAAATGACGGAGGAATAATGCTGGGTCAGACTATGGCATTTGCTACTATGATGTTTTCGGAACTTATTCATGTTCGCAACTTGCATTCCAATACTCGTTCCTCCTTTATAATAAATCCTCTCAGCAACAAACCTCTGATCGGCGCTATTATTGCATCTGCAGGACTCGCATTATTAATTTTACTCGCCTCTCCTTTGCGTGAAACATTCAATCTGGTAGCAATGGACGGCAAACACTGGACAATAGTATTACTGCTGTCACTTGTTCCTCTTATAATTGTTGAAATTTTTAAGGCTTTGAATATTAATGATAATGATAAAGATCTGACTAAACATTAATGTTCAGTCAGATCTTTAACAGTAACAGATGTAAAAATATTAGAGGTTAATAATAACTGCTTTTCTTATCGCATGTAATCAAAGCTTCTTTATCATTTCCAGTTGTTTTGATTTATTGCAGGCAATTTTAAGGATATAAATACCTGCAGGCAAATTGGAAAGGTCAATTTTTACTAATGTTTTTGTCTGTTTAACTATAATATCTTCTTTATAAATAATCTTGCCTTCAATTGTTGCAGCTTCGATTATATAATGCTCTGGTTTTGCGTTTGTAAAATCCAGAGTAAATTCGCCGGATGAAGGATTCGGATATACAAAAACCCCTAGAGGTTCAGATACGTTATCTTTAATTGCGTCACAAATAGGTGGTGTAACTTCAACAGTATCATAAAACTTGCATCCATTGTCAAAAGTGACTGTAACGCTGTAAGAAGCTGCTGTTTGAGCGGGTATGGTAATGGTCTGCGTTGTTGCTTCTGTTGACCACAGGTATTCAGCCCATCCTTCACCTGCATCTAACAACAAGGTATTATCGCCACATATTGGCTGTTCAAAGTCTTGAATATGATATTCCGGAAAAGTATCACATGGATTAAAAAGATTAATATTATCGAGATAAAGCACACTGCCGACTTCTCCGCTTTTACCATCGCCCTGCATAAAGTATTCTGAAGTACTGAATAACATCCCGGCTTCAGTGATTTTAACTCCCTCAGGATAAACCAAAGGAATCTGAAACTGTTGGTAGGTATCTGATGGTAACAATATGGTCCCGAAAGGATATGAATTTTCGTCCTCATCCTTCAGGTAACCATATATTACAGCAGTATCATTAAGTAATGGAATAAATTTATAATATCCCGTAAGCAATGTGGGATTGAAATCAATATCAAATGATGATATCCCCTCAGTAAAATTCATTGATTCCGAGTATGGCATGGCAAATCCGATTACTACAGGATTTGTTCCGGAATCAGATGGCATATTTGACTGAATACTTTCAATGCGTATAGCATATTTTCCTGAATGGGCGTCAGTAGTATAAGTAACAGAGGTATCGCCGCCAAAAAGGCATGCAAACAAATTAGATGTCATCCATTGAGCAGGTTCAAAGCAGCTTATATCCTCCCAGTCTTCAAAACCTGCATTAGGGATAGGATCATTTATACCACTGAACCAGACTGAGTCAACCTGTAACCATGAACCTGGTTTCGGATTATCCGGATTGGTACTTGCAAAGGCAATAATTGCTGTATCTGGGGTATCAGCCATCGGGTTAAGCGCCCATTTTATTTTTTTGTAACTATTCTGATTTCCTGTTAATGAAAATATATTCTGGCCAATAATATTACCTTCCTTTTTAAAGGATACAAGAACTATTGCGCTATCTTCAGCAGCCAGAACATATTTAAAGAAGCCAAACACAGAATCAGGTGCGCCTGATACCGGAAAACCGCCATTAAAAAGCAGTGTGTCAGTCAAATCACCTCCGGCATAAGATCCCATGCAAAAAGCATAACCCGCAAGTGTGTCGTCTTCCGCTGTAACTGAGGTTAGCCTCAGTGCATATTCACCACTATAACTGTCATTGACTTTAAAGGCAGTCATTGTGTCATTCAGAAATGACTCCATATTACCTGTATTCCATGATACAGGCTCTACGTACAAAACACGGTTTTCCCACTTCTCAAATCCGCCGTTGGGAACGTATTGAGCAAAAGAGCCATTTAAAAATAAAAGGCTCAACGACAAAATAAAAAAGAATTTGTTTTTCATTATGAGTAGTATTGGTTTATAAAAATTACTTCTAACAATTAATTTCTGATTAAAATTACAAAAAAAATCACTTCAGTCAAATTTATCTGCTTTAAAATTAACTTAATTTACTCCGTTTATTTCCATACAGAAAATAAATAATCAATCCAATCATAAGCCATATTCCAAATCTCATCCATGCATGATTACCAAGGCCTGTCATCAGGTATAGATTAGCCAGCACACTAATTACAGGTATAAGAGAATATGATTTTATTATACTCAGAATGCTGAAGAATACAGCAATAATCATGAAAATAATCAGCGGAACACTTACAGTAGCTGATTGAATAATACAACTTATGTTAGAAATAGTGTCAGAGTGCGATGAACTCCGTTTGTTTATTACAAAAGCTATAATAAACACTAATAGCCATGCCGGAATCAAATAAAAACGACTGTTCAGATAAGGTATTTTGTATCTTTTGCCTGATACGTCAATCTCTTTATTATCTATAAGGAGTATTCCTGCAGAAACCAGCACAAATGCGAAGAGGGTGCCAATACTTGTTAAATCGGCCACTTCGCTCAAATTAACGAAAAAAGTAGGTAAAGCCACAATAAATCCGGTAACTATTGTTGCAAACGATGGTGTACGAAAGCGCGGATGAATTTTTGAAAAGGCAGCAGGCAGTAATCCGTCTCTGCTCATACTCATCCATATACGGGGTTGTCCGACCTGAAAAACCAAAAGGACGCCAGCCATGGCAACAATAGCGCCTAAAGCAATTATTCCTGACAATTGAGTCAGATTGTATTTCTGAAACACAAATGCAAGTGGGTCACCCACATTCAGTTCAGTATAATGCACCATACCCGTCAATATGAGACTGATTGCCACATAAAGGATGGTAGTAATGATTAAAGAATAAATCATGGCCCTGGGCAAATCTTTTTTAGGATTCCTGCATTCTTCGGCAGTGGTTGATATTGCATCAAATCCGATGTAAGCAAAAAAAACGCCAGAAATGCCCTTCATCACGCCACCAAAGCCGTTTGGTGCGAATGGATTCCAATTTTCAGGTTTGACCATAAAAGCACCAACACTAATTACTATGAAAAGAATAACCAGTTTTATTAACACAAAAATGTTGGAAGCAGTTTTGGTTTCATGAATACCAATATATACCAGCCAGGTAATCATGAATGTAATAAGCACTGCAGGTAAATCAATAATGACGGGTATTCCGGCAATTTGAGGGGCAAGCTTCCATGCGAGATATCCTTCCTTTACCATGTAAGGCAACTGATCAATATCTATACCTGAAGTTAATGCCTTTAACCCTTCAGTGTATCCGTACCAGGCAGATCTGTAATCAATTCCTAGAAATGAGGGAAACGGAATCCCAATACTTTTAATAAAAGCAGAAAAATAATCGCTCCATGAAATAGCTACTGCAATATTCCCAACAGCATATTCCATGATTAAATCCCATCCAATAATCCATGCAATCAGTTCGCCAAAGCTCACATAAGCATAAGTGTAGGCACTTCCGCTAAAAGGTAAAATCGATGCAAATTCTGCATAACAAAGCGCAGAGAATCCGCAAACAACGGCAGTAAAAACAAAAAGGATAGAAACTGCCGGACCTCCTGAAACTGCAGCATTGCCAATCGTACTATATATACCTGCACCTATTATAGCTGCAATTCCAAGAGAAGTTAAATCACGAACATTTAATTCCCGTTTTAATTCATACTTACTACCGGTATTATCGGGGGCAATTATTTCCCTGATGTTTTTCTTCCGTAATAAGTTTATCATGTATAACTATTTTTTCAGGTATTCGTATAATGCAGATTAATTAATAATACCAAATTAAATAAAAAATAATAGTTTATTTTCAGTTTATTCTATGAATTATCAATAACTTTAAATGAAGAAACCTCGAAAAGCCATTCCCTAATGAACT
>JAJUGM010000285.1 GCA_029268165.1 Bacteroidota bacterium | reverse complement strand
TGGGATTATTTAAAGCAATACAATGTTCCTTATAATGAGCTGCATGATAAAGGATTTCCCAGCATCGGTTGCCAGCCATGTACCCGAAATGTTGAACCCGGAGGTGATCCCCGATCGGGCCGCTGGTGGTGGGAAAATGATGCAAAAAAGGAATGCGGAATACATAGAGTCAAGCCCCGATAGCTTTCGGGGAAGAACCAAGAATCAAGAACCAAGATATAAGTCTAAAGATGTTATTAATAATAAATTTCAGAAGATGTTAATTTTCCATATTTTCTTTGCATATTCCATAATTGAACAGTCTGATGAAAAATTTCCCATGTGTGCTGCAGTTTCTATTGACATAGTCGTCCATCTCTCCCGGTCAAGATATGCCTGATTTACGTTTTGCTGGCAATCGACATACAATTGATAATCAGCCATTAATAAAAACTCATCCTGATAAAGTAATGAATTAATGAGTGGCCTGAACAGCTGTTTGTCACCCTCTGAAAAATAACCTGATGCAATCTGGTCAATTACCTGCTTTAGTGAATTATTGGTTTCATAATACAAACCGGGGTTATAATTTCTTGATTTAATTGTAAACACTTCACTTGCGGTGTGACCAAACAGAAAAAAATTACGTGTACCTACCTTTTCGCAGATTTCCAGATTAGCGCCATCAGGAGTTCCAATAGTAACAGCACCATTCATGCTAAACTTCATGTTTCCGGTTCCGGAGGCTTCTTTTCCGGCAGTTGATATTTGCTCCGACAGATCGGCGGCAGGGTATATGATATGCCCATTCTGAACATTAAAGTTGGGAATAAACACCACTTTAAGGCGGTCATTTACCGCTTTATCATTATTTATTAGATGGCCAACTGCGTTAATCAGTTTAATAATG
This sequence comes from Bacteroidota bacterium, assembly GCA_029268165.1. Classification (GTDB taxonomy): domain Bacteria; phylum Bacteroidota; class Bacteroidia; order Bacteroidales; family UBA10428; genus UBA5072. The sequence continues at coordinate 3,965 of JAJUGM010000285.1, read as the reverse complement.
AGTTTAGCCATAAAATAATTTGGGGCCGCTTTTCCGCCAAAAATGAAGGTGCGGGGAGCGAGGTTAGCATCAGGGTTGTTTTTCAATTGATTATATAAAGTAATGATATGCAATACATTAAGATGCTGTCGTTTGTATTCGTGTATGCGCTTAACCTGAATGTCAAACATGGATTCAACATCCACCTTAATACCGGTTTTGTTTTTAATCCAGTCCGCTAAAGCAGATTTATTTTGTTTTTTAACCTTCATCCATTTTTCTCTGAATACAGGGTCATTTTTATATTTTTCAATATCAGCTATATGTAAATGATAATTTTTGAGCCATTTTGGACCGATATATTCCGTAATCAGTGAACTCATGCGCTGGTTGCATACGTAAAGCCACCGGCGCGGGGTTACTCCGTTAGTGACATTATGAAATTTGTCAGGCCACATCTGGTAAAAGTCCTGCAAAACGTATTTTTTTAATAATTCAGAATGCAGGGCAGCAACGCCGTTAATACTGTGGCTGCCAATACTGGCCAGATTAGCCATGCGGACAAACTTTCCACCTGATTCTTCAATAATTGACATGCGCTGCATTTTTTCAATATTTCCCGGATATCTTTTCTGAACATCCATAAGAAAACGCCGGTTAATTTCAAAAATAATTTCAGCGTGCCTGGGTAAAACACTGCTGAATAGTCCGAGGTTCCATTTTTCAAGTGCTTCAGGAAGCAGGGTATGATTGGTATATGAAAGGGCACTGGTAGTAATTTTCCATGCTTTATCCCATTCCATGTTATGTTCATCAATGAGTATCCTCATCAGTTCAGCCACTGCTATTGACGGATGAGTATCATTCATCTGAATGGCGAAGTGCTTGTGAAAGTCATCCAACTCGTCATTCCTTGAAAGGTGGAGTTTTATCATATCTTTCAGGGAACACGAAACAAAAAAATACTGCTGAACAAGCCTTAATTGTTTACCTGCATCTGTTTCGTCATTCGGATACAATACTTTTGTTATGGTTTCAGAAGATACTTTTTCATTAACAGCTGCATAATAATCGCCTTTATTAAAGTCATCAAAGTCAAAAGATTCTATAGCCTCGGCTTTCCACAAGCGCATTGTATTACACTTATTATTGCCGTAACCGATTATCGGCGTATCATAAGGTATTCCTCGGATAACCCTGCCAGGCACCCATTTTACACGGTAATTACCCTTTTTGTCATAGTATGCTTCTGTATGTCCGTTCAGATATACTTCCTGGCTTAAGTCGGGCTTTGGAATTTCCCATGGATTACCGTATCTGAGCCATTTATCCGTAATTTCAACCTGCCATCCGTTCTGAATTTCCTGATCGAAGATTCCGAACTCATATCTGATGCCATAGCCAATGGCATTTAATGACAGGGTTGCCATGGAATCGAGGAAACAGGAGGCAAGTCTGCCCAATCCGCCATTGCCAAGACCCGGTTCTTCTTCCTGGTCAAGCAATTCATCCAGATCAATAGCCAGCTGGCGCATAGCTTTCTTTGTTTCCTCGTACATGCCAAGGCAAACCATGTTATTTGCCAGATGAGGCCCTGGTAAAAATTCGGCCGATAAATAGCATACAATTTTATTATCTGGTGATATTTCAGATTCCACAATATCTTTCACACCCTGAAGCCAGGTGGCCAGCATACGGTCGCGGACTGTGTAAGATAAGGCCATAAATAAGTCATTGCGACTCGCATTCATCAATGTGCACCCCTGTAAATAATAAAGATTATCAAGAAATGCCTGAGCTATAATTTCAGACGTCCTTCCGGTGCGGATATCATTAACATCGGGTTTGGCTTTCATATGATCCGGCTTTATTATTTTAAAGATAAAACATTTATCTAAGAATTCTGAACTATTTCAAGTTATTGTTTTATACAATTATGAAACTTCCATAATGGTAAAAACGTAAAAATATTATAAACCATTTTATATTCTGTTTATATGAAAAACAAATTTTCCTTAATTATTATTGCTCTGTTTGCTGGAGTGTTGTTTTTCCAATCATGTGAAAAAGATGACAAAACGGTAAGTAAAAAGGATTTACTGGTCAGCCATGTCTGGGGATATGATTCGTTAGAGGTTTCAGATATGGATGATGAAGGCCTTGTATTTTCAGCTGCTCTTTTGCATCTTGTCTATCAAAACGGTGTATTAGAATTCAACAATGACGGAACCTATAACCTGAATTCAGATCTCACAAATATAGACGGCGTGTGGGAGTTGGCCAGCAATAATATAGTCATTTTTGATAAAGCGACTGATGACGAAATGGAATGGACAATAGTAAAAATTAATTCTTCAGAAGCTCATTTTAAAATGCATCTTGAGGGTGAAATGTTTTCAACACCTTATGAGGGAGATGTGACGTTGCAATTTAAGGCAAAATAACTCAGATATAGGTTGATGGATGTAAGAGACCGGATTCAGGACATCCGGTTTCTCATAACAAATATCTGTCATCATTTTCCTTCTAACAGTTTTTATTTTATCCTTTTTTTTATCTTTGCTGCTTATTTTGCAGTAATGATAAAATCTCACCCGGGCGAAATTGCCGCATTGCTTGTAGCTTTTTTCTGGACCATTACCGCGCTTTCATTTGAGTCGGCCAGCAAGAAGGTTGGTTCTGTGCCGGTTAATTTTATCCGGCTTGTATTAGGCTTTCTGTTTCTTTCAATATATACAACCGCTACCCGAAATCATTTCTTTCCGGATGATGCTTCAGTTCATAACTGGATATGGTTATCGGTTTCAGGTTTAATTGGCTTTGTTATAGGTGATTTATTTCTGCTGAAATCATTTACCATTATTGGTTCATGGTTTGCTATGCTGATTATGACACTGGCACCACCTCTGGCGGCAATTTTCAGCTGGTTAATGCTGCACGAGACAATGGATGTCAGATCAATAGCTGGCATGTTGCTGACCATAGCAGGCATTGGTCTGGCTGTTTTCAGGCATGATAAGGAAAACAGAAAAATAAAACTGAGTAAGCCACTGAAGGGTATTTTGTTTGCTTTTATCGGTGCGCTCGGACAGGCGCTTGGCATAGTATTCAGTAAATACGGGATGGGTAACTACAGTCCGTTTGCTTCAACACAAATCAGGATAATTAACGGAATTACAGGTTTTTTTATTATTATTTTGTTCTCAGGCAGAGTATCTGTACTTTTTAAGGCAGCAAAAAATGCAAAAGTAATGCTTGCCATAACCACAGGGTCATTTTTCGGGCCATTTTTAGGTGTATCATTTTCCTTAATGGCCATTCAGAAAACATCAGCAGGTATTGCTTCAACCATAATGGCAATTGTGCCCATACTGATCATACCGCCCAGTGTATTGTTATTTAAGCACAAAATAACCCTGCGCGAAATCTTTGGGACAATAATTGGTATTGCCGGCGTAGCCCTGTTCTTTTTTTAATGAGGCTCAGTTTTCAGGAGGGTAAGCGAACTGAAAACTGTAAGCCGAACTTTCTCACGATCCCGATTTATCGGGAGAGTAATTAATACCGATAGCGAAGCTCATCGGTATGACCCCTGATGAGTTTAACGAACCGGGGTAGGGGACTTATTGGTTTTTTAACGTAAAAATTTATTATCTAATTATGAATCAATTTGTTATTAATTTTATTGGCTACAGTGCTGCTTTTTTCGGTACCATACTCATGCTTCCTCAGGCTATAAAGACTTATCGTAGCCGGCGAGTGGATGATATTTCACTGGTAATGTTAATCGTTTATATCATCAACTGTTTGTTATGGGAAATATACGGATTTTTTCTTCATTCAGGCCCTATGCTTGTATGCAATGGAATAGCAGTGGTTATCGGATTTCTTATGTTAATCATGAAAATAATTTTCAGAAATAAAGAAACAGAAGCATAAGATGATAAAAATAACTTCATCTTTCATAATTAATAACTTTTGCTATT
>JAJUGM010000284.1 GCA_029268165.1 Bacteroidota bacterium | reverse complement strand
CGAAAGTATTCGTGAAATTGTTCAGTTTACACTTGAAAATGAAGGATATAATGTACTCCTGGCGGAAAATGGTTCTTTAGCGCTTAAATATCTTGACGGGCAACACATTGACTTAATTATTACCGACTTACACATGCCTGAAACAAGCGGTATTGAACTCATCAGAAAAATCAGAAAAATGCCACCTTACCAGAGGACCCCTATTCTTTTTTTAACTACTGAATCACAATCTGCACGTAAGTTAGAAGCAAAAGAAGCCGGTGCAACCGGATGGATTATTAAACCATTTGTCCCGGCTAAGCTATTGGCAGCCATAAATAAAGTCATCCGTTAATGGACAAGTTTGCCGAAAAATTCATTGAAGAAGCAGTCGAACATATTCATGTTATCGAGCAACATATGCTGCTGCTTGAGAACGAGCCTGATAATCATGAATATATTGAAAATATATTCCGGGCAATGCATACCCTGAAGGGTAGCAGTGCTATGTTTGGTTTTGAAAAAATTAGTGAACTGACACATGAGCTTGAAAATATATATGATGACATCAGGAACACAAAACGCTTAATAACACGTGAAATCATCGACCTGACCCTGGCTTCAGTTGATCATTTAAAAGTGTTAATTAAACAAGGCAGTAATCTGACAGAAAATTTATTAAATAATCATCAATATCTGTTGCAACAAATTAATGAATTAACACCGTCACTTAAAAGTGTTGAATTAAAAAATCAACATCCAAAAATAAAAATAATCAGCCGGCAGAATATCACAAAGTCAGCAAAAACATATTACATTTATTTTAAACCAGATAGCGACATATTTAATAACGGGACAAATCCATTATACCTTATAGATGAACTTGTCAGTCTAGGTGACGCCATTGTTATGCCTTACTTACATCGTATTCCTGATTTATTTAAAATGGATCCTTTTAAATGTTATACATATTGGGAAATAATACTCGCAACCGAGAGGCAAACAGAAGAAATTCGCGAAGTATTTATGTTTGTTGAAGATTCCTGCAAGCTTGATATTTATAAAATTAGCAACAATAATCTGATCACACATAAAAAATTCATAAAAAGAATTGAAAGGCTAATACAGGAAAAATGTGAAATCGGCATTAATGAAGCACTAATTATTGCAGGCGAGATAAAAGAATCAGTGAGTCAAAAAGTTAAAAAAGTACTGAATGATACTTCAGAATATGGTTATAAAGATTACACTGCAACAAGCGTAAGGGTTTCTTCAGAAAAACTTGATCGTCTTATGAATCTGGTAAGTGAGTTGGTTTCAACCCAGGCACGTCTGAACCTATACGCAAGGAAAGAAAATATTAATGAACTTACAATTATAGCTGAATCTACTGAAAAACTTTCTCGTCAATTAAGGGATCTGGTTTTTGAAATTGCTTTAGTACCCATTGATGTGCTTGTTACCCGTTTACAACGGCTGGTAAGAGATTTATCAAAAGAACTTCATAAAGATGTTGTATTTGAAGCACATGGCACTGAAACCGAACTTGATAAAACCATAATTGAGAACCTTACCGACCCACTGATGCATATTGTTCGCAATTGTATGGATCATGGAATTGAAACAGCCGAGAGACGCATGATGTTAGGAAAACCTCTAAAAGGAACTATATTATTTAAAGCATATCATTCAAGTACCAATGTTCATATTGAAATTAGTGACGATGGTTCTGGTTTGGATTTGGAAAGGATACGTAACAAAGCCATTAAAAGTGGCCTGATTTTACCCGAATCAGTACTAACAGAGCAGCAGATATATGAACTAATTTTTCAGGCCGGCTTTACAACTGCTGAAAATGTTACTGATTTATCCGGACGAGGCGTGGGCATGGATGTGGTGAAACAAAAAATAAAATCACTTCGGGGCGAGATTTCCATTGAATCTGAAAAAAATAAAGGAACCACCATCACTTTAAAAATCCCATTGACATTATCTATAATTGACGGGCTTCTGGTGAAGGTTGAAGATATTTTTTATCTCATACCTCTTTATGTGATTCATAAAATCCATCCAATTCGTCATAATACACTGAAACTCTTTTACAACAATCAAATTACCATTGATAATCAGCTGATACCTTATTTTTCATTAAGAAATATTTTTCAATTACCAGAATCTAACGACGAAGTCATAGAACATCTGATAGTAATTGATTATGAAGACCAAAAGGTTGGTTTGGTTGTTGATCATATCACAGGCGAATATCAGGCTGTTCTGAAGCCTGTAGGAAAACATTACAAAAATCACGAAATTATTTCAGCGGCAACTATTCTGGGTGATGGCACAGTCGCACTGGTTATTGACACAAACAGAGCGATAAAATATTTTAATAGAATTTTTATTAATTCGGAGGATAAACTATGACCAATGCTTCTGCTAGTAAAGCTACACCTGAGCTAAACTCATATCTGATTTTTCAGCTAGGTAATGAATTGTATGCGGTAAATGTATTTTATTTGCTCAGCATCCTTGAATTAACAAAGATCACCAAAGTGCCACAAGCTCCTTCATACATGAAGGGTGTCATTAATTTAAGGGGCAGTGTGTTGCCATTAATTGACACCAGATTAAAATTTGGCATGACAGAAACTGAAATTACACCTTCAACCTGCATACTTGTTTTTGAAATAAAAAAGGAAAATGAAACCATTAAATTCGGTGCACTTGTTGATTCTGTTGCTGAGGTAGTTGAATTAAATAAAAATCAGATTATGCCTCCTCCGACTTTGGGATTACGATATAAGACTTCGTTTGTTGATGGCATGGCAACATTAAACGACAATTTTGTAATGATCCTTAATGTGGAAGAAATATTTTCTTATGAAGATATAGTTGATATTCAAGAAGTTACTGATCAGGTCAAACATACTATTACAGAATAAATCAACCAACCTTTTACAAAAATATATGGATATTTTAAAAAAACAGAAAAAAAAAGCCAAAAAGGCAGTTAAGACCCCTGATTGCATATCATGTGATGAAATTTCACAACTTAAAGATGCTCTGAAAAATGTAAATAAAAAACTTATTGAAGCAGAGCAGATTAAGAGTAATTTTATTTCCAATATAAGTAATGAATTACTCAATCCTTTCACGTCAATCATAGCTTTAGCCCGAAGTATCCTTGAGGTGAAAAAGGAAAACTGGAAGAAGGTAATTTCCATGGTTTCCCTGATACATTCCGAAGCATTTAATCTCGACTTCCAGTTTAAAAACATCATTGCTGCCGCCAAAGTTGAAGCCGGCGAAACATATCCTGAAATTTCCGATGTAGAAATAATAGGATTGGTAACTGATGTTGTTGACGGTTTTAAATATGAAGCCAAGAAAAAAGACCTTCATATAAAATATTATTTCACTGGTGAGATCAACAGTGATAGCTATTATTTCAGAACCGACGCAGAAAAAATAAGACTGATAATATCAAATCTGCTAAGTAATGCAATTAAATTCAGTTACAATAATGGTTCGATAATTATAGAAACATGCGTAAAAAACAAACTTCTTATTATCACTGTGCAGGATTTTGGCACAGGAATATCTGAGCAAAATCAGAAAATTATATTTGACCGTTTTCAACGTTCTGATTCAGGTATTAGTTCAGCGGTCAGGGGGCATGGGTTAGGACTATCAATCAATAAGGCGTTTATCGATATGTTGCATGGAACCATTTCTGTTAAAACTGCTGCAAGAAAAGGAGCTACCTTTACCGTCACCCTGCCCTATTCAGAGGATATAAGCGAAGGCATTACACTTGATGGAAATGAGTTATTATTTAAATAGGTAAGATTTTGAAACCTGAAACTGCAGAAAAATTAAAAAAACATTTTCTGTATCCATCCACAATATGGGTAAGTGCAGAGCCTTACGAAATTACTACCATACTTGGCTCCTGCGTGGCAGTGTGTTTGTTTGACCACAAATTATCTATAGGTGGGATTAATCATTATATGCTTCCCTTATGGAACGGAAGCGGACTGGCATCCCCGAAATACGGAAATATTGCAATAGAAAAACTTTATGAAAAGCTGATTATTTACGGTTGTAAAAATGATAATATTACAGCTAAAATATTCGGCGGAGCTGAAATAATTGAAAAAAAAACCATGAATTATAATATAGGTGCGCAGAATATTGAGATTGCCCTTGAAATACTTCAAACTATGAGGATTCCTATTCTATCCTCAAGCCTTGGGGGCAACCTTGGCCGTAAAATTATTTTTAATACTGCTACGGGTGAAGTAAGACAATTTTATGTTTCACGGTCATAATTTTCATTTAGCTATTCTGATTAAAAAGCAATAACCAATATTGATTTTCAGTTTTTAACCAACAAGTTTTTAAGTTATAAAAATAATAACTATTTTTAGATTGTTTCAATAGTTAGAAAATTCAGACAGGTATGGATGCACAACAACGTAAAGAGGTTATTTCACAATTTACGATTCTGGCAATAGTAGTTTCTTTTGTTTTCCCCCTGGCAGCAATATTTTTTGATTTAATAGCCAATCATTATAAATATACACTTAGTGGACTGCTGTTGCTTTTTAAAAATAATCCGGTACACTGGGTTATCATTGCATTTTTTATTTTCTCTTCCGCGGCAATATATTTTATTCTTCGATATTATACGGGTATTCTGGTTGATAAGCAGAAAATGATTGATGCTGAGCAACGAAAAACAAAAGCAATCAGTCAGTTCACCCAAAAACTTATTCATGACGATTATACTGTAACATTTGATTTGGCTGATGAAAAAGATGATCTGGCTCTGTCATTAATTAATCTGAGAGACACATTAAAAACAAATAAAGAAGATGAAAT
>JAJUGM010000283.1 GCA_029268165.1 Bacteroidota bacterium | reverse complement strand
TGTTAATTAAATGATTTGTAGAGTCAATTTATTTGTTATTTTTGTAAACTGAAAGTCAAACAGTTTTAACCATTTCAAAAAATTATTAAAAAAATGAAGAAAATAGCTTTGTATTTTGTTGCTTTAACAGTGTTTGGAGTTATTGCATTAAGTTCATGCAAGCAAAAAGCTGCTGAAACTACTACTCAACCTGAAACACCTGCTGTAGAAGAAGTAGTTCCCGCCGCCGACACTGTTGCCGCTGATACAACTGCAGTTCAGTAATCAGTTATTGGTTATTGGTTTTACTGCATAGTATACCAGGGGAATTTTAAAGTATTAAAGCAGGACATATATGTCCTGCTTTTTTTATCCATCCTGATTCTGAAAATTATAAGATTTTTTTCCTATTAATTTTACTTTTAACTGATTACTCGCTTCAATTAATGCAATCTTAACAACAATAATTAACTCGACAAGAATAAAATCTGATTTTTAGATTTTTTTTTGTCAATTAAAAAAATTTTTGTATTTTTGACCATATGGTTAAATTAATTAGTTTAATTAAATGGTTAAATATAAAGAAAAATCCGCTTCAGAAACCGAAGAAAGGATTCTGGAGGCCGCTAAGCATGAATTCATGCGGTTTGGTATTGAAGGTACAAGTATTCAGCAAATAGCTGATGCAGCATGCATCAACAAATCGCTTGTCCACTATTATTTCCGTACCAAGGAAAAGCTTTTCAAACGGATATTTATCGAAGCCTTCAGCTCGTTTATTAGTCATGTTGAAGATATCATTAACAGAGATATCTCCTTTCAGAAAAAAATTGAACAAATAATTGAGAGTTATATCGATTTATTAAAAAATAACAGTTATTTACCTGGTTTTATCATTCACGAAGTCAACAGAAACCCGGACCGTCTTTTTGAATTAATTCAGAATGCAAATATTAAGCCTCAGAAAATAATAAACCAGATTTCCATTGAAATTGAAAAAGGAAAAATAAGAAAAGTAGATCCGCGTCATTTTTTCATAAACGTTCTGGCATTATGTATTTTCCCATTTATTGCAAGGCCATTGTTGCAGCGTATTTTCTTCAACAATAATGAAAAAAATTATATGAAATTTATTGACGAACGGAAAAAAGAAATAACAGAATTTATTATTCAATCAATAAAAAGTTAAAATGAAAAGGCTGATTTTTATTATAATTTTACTATACTCATTTGGCTTGTTATCCGCTCAGGTTGCTAATATATTGCAACTTGACAGTTGCTTAAGACTTGCGGAAATAAATTACACCGGTAATAAACAAATTACTCTATTATCAGATGCATCAATAAACCGCCTGAAAAATTATAGTATTCACTGGCTCCCTTCGGTATCACTTACCGGACAGGTTACTTATCAATCTGAAATTGTACGGCTTAAAACTTATAACCCTTTAGAAGGAGGATTTCAAAGCATTGACCTGCCTCTTGATCAATACAAATTTCAGGCTGAGATTTCTCAGATGCTTTATGATGGAGGTGTAACGCACATTCAGAAAGAAATAGAAAAAAATACCCTTAATGTTAATCTGCAACAAGTGAAAATTGATTTGTACAGTTTTAAACAAATGATCAGCCAGCTCTTTTTTTCAATTATTCTTGCCGAGAAAAACCATGAAATATTAACACTGGGCATAGCACAGCTTAAGGAAAAAGAAAATATCATCAGGTCAGGAGTCAACAATGGGGTAGTAACACCTGATAACCTTAGTGCTATTGAGGCTGAACGGCTTACAATGGAGCAAAAACTAACTGATGTATCTGCTATTAAACTATCGTTAATTAAACAGTTATCCATTTTACTAGATACCAATCTTTTGCCAGATATAAATCTCACAGTACCTGAACTGATTATTACAGAAAACAATAATTATCAACGCCCGGAATATCAATTATTTGAATTGCAGAAAAAACAACTAAGTTATAATCAGCGCCTGCTCACAGCGGCTGATTTGCCCAAAATATCAGCATTTGCCCAGTTGGGTTACGGAAGGCCGGGATTTGATTTCCTTAATGATAAATTTCATGAATACTATCTGATAGGAGCTGGTTTAAAATGGAACTTTATTAAGTATGGAGAAACAAAAAGAGAAAGAAAAATTCTTGAACTCAATAAAGAAATAATTGATGTCAGGAAGGAAATGTTTGATAAAAATTTGCAGGCCGGTCTGGAAAATGAGCTGCAAAATATCAACAAATACAAAGAAATGATTGAAAAAGATATAAAAATTATTGAACTTAGAAAATCCGTTGCTGATGCATCTTTTGCAAAGCTGAAAAACGGAGTGATCACATCAGCAGACTATATAACTGACATGAATGCCGAAATTCAGGCAAAACTTCAGCTTGAAAATCATCAGATCCATCTGATGCAGTCAATCACAAATTATTTACTTATTAAAGGGGAGTTATAATTATGAAAAGCATTTCTTATTTAAAATGTAATTCAATTTGTTTGTTCACATTTGTATTAGGCGCACTCATATTTATGGCATGTTCTTCCGAAGAAAATCAGGCAGATGCATACGGAAATTTCGAGTCGACCGAAATTATTGTATCTGCTCAGATGCAGGGCACATTACTTACTTTTAATATCAATGAAGGCGATTACCTTGTTAATGACACATGTGTGGGTATTATCGATACTACGACCGTTGCCATAAAAAAAAGCCAGATTATGGCCCAACGGAAGGTAACGCTGGCAAAGAAGCTAAATCTCGATGCTCAGCTTATGGTTCAGGAAGAACAACGAATAAATCTGCTGCGCGAGTTGAAACGTGTTGAGAGTTTACTAAAAGAAAATGCAGCTACTCCCCAGCAATTTGATGATCTGGATGGCAAACTTAAAGTAATGGATGCACAGACTGCTTCTTTGAAATCGCAATACAGCTTAATAATGGCTGAACTCTCGGTGCTCGATGCCCAACTGGCTGAAATAAAAAACCAGCTTGAAAAATGTATGATATGCAATCCTGCTGGAGGCACTGTACTTGTAAAGTATGCCGAACAGGGAGAAATGGTTACTCCGGGTAAACCATTATATAAAATTGCTAATATAAACGAAATGATACTTAAGGTTTTTGTCAGCGGTGCACAACTTGCCGATATTGCTATTGGCGACAGTGTAATAGTTCGTATTGATAAAGGTAAGAAAGGATACTATGTATTAAAAGGCGTAATTAGCTGGATATCCGATGAGGTTGAATTTACACCCAAAATTATCCAAACCAGGGAGGAGAGGGTAAATATGGTATATGCCGTGAAGATAAGAGTGAAAAATGATGGTAGTATTAAAATAGGAATGCCCGGGGAAGCAATTTTTCTGAAACCGAAACAATAACTGTTTATTATGAGAATACATGCATTATATCATGAGCCCTATGAGGGGCTTGGCAACATTAGAGACTGGGCAGATATAAAAGGATTTCATATAACAGAAACTGCTCTGTATAATAATGAACCTTTACCCGGCCTGGCCGATTTTGATATGTTGCTGATTATGGGTGGCTCAATGAGTGTAAATGATGATGATAAGATCAGCTGGTTGAAAACAGAAAAGAAACTAATTCGTGAATCTGTTCAGCATAACAAAGTAATTCTTGGTATTTGTTTGGGTGCACAGTTAATCTCCAGTGCACTTGGCGGTAAAGTATATAAAAACAGGTTTAAGGAAATTGGCTTTTTCCCGGTTCAGTTTATCAAAAGCGCCTTAAATTCGAAGTTGAGTAATATGCTGCCTGATGAACTAATGGTCTTTCACTGGCATGGAGAGACTTATGAAAATCCGCCCGGCGCAGTTGGTTTTGCAAGTTCCGAAGCTACATCCAATCAGGCATTTATTATAGGTACCCGGGTTATAGGTCTTCAGTTCCATCTTGAAATGACACTTACGAATATTAAAGAAATATGCAATAGTTGCCAGCATGAATTAATTGAAGCTGAATATGTCCAAACTGCAGACCATATTTTAAGCCAGAAGCACCATATTCATGCATGCAATAGTGTAATGCATAGTATTATGAACTATCTTGAAAGCGCTTTTTTAACGAATAAGTTTTGGTAATGAGTTGTATTGAAACATACAATCTATGCAAGTCGTTCGGACCTGTTAAGGCGATTGACGATATAACACTGCGCATTAATGAAAATGAATTATATGGAATCATTGGCCCAGATGGTGCAGGGAAAACAACAATTTTCAGAATTCTTGCAACCTTGCTGGTCCCCGACCAGGGCAAGGCATTTCTTAACGGATACGACGTGGTTGATGAATATAAAAAAATCAGACGCTTTGTTGGTTATATGGCCGGCCGCTTTTCGTTATATCCGGATTTAACTGTTGAAGAAAACATTAAATTTTATGCAACTATTTTTGGAACTTCACTTAAAAACAATTATCACCTTATTAGATCTGTTTACAGTCATCTTGAGCCATTTAAAAACAGACTTGCAGCAAATCTGTCAGGTGGTATGAAGCAGAAGCTTGCTTTATGCTGCGCTTTAATTCATAACCCCGAAATTCTGATACTTGACGAACCTACTACTGGAGTAGATGCCGTTTCGCGCAGGGAATTCTGGGAATTGCTAAGAGAGTTAAAGGAAAAAGGGATGACCATTCTGGTTTCTACACCTTATATGGATGAAGCGTCATTATGTGATCATGTTGCACTAATGCAAAAAGGCACGGTTATGATAAATGATACACCCAAAAACATAATAGCATCATTTAACCGGAGATTATTTGCGCTCAAGTCATCAGAAATGCACCGGCTTATTAAAGATGTCTGTTCATTTGAAGAAACACACAGTGCATACCTCTTTGGGCAATATGTTCAT
>JAJUGM010000282.1 GCA_029268165.1 Bacteroidota bacterium | reverse complement strand
CATTCAGGGGCGACATGAATACAGATATTTTCAGACGTTCATCTTTAAAGTATTCATTTTCAACAACTTTTTCAATAGCTACAATTTTTCCGTCTGCCGGGCAGATGATAACCGAATCATCAGGTATAACGGGCCTGAACGGGTCTCTGAAAAACCATACAATCAGCAACAGTAAGGGTATTGTAATAATTGCTGTTATGATTTCAGCAGCTGTATTATGTGTTGTCCATGAAACAATGAGGTTAATAATAAGTACCAGAGTAAATGCTATTGCAATAGGTGCAATTCCTTCTTTATGGATATTCATAATAATGACTTTTTTGTTACAGTGCATGTTTTAGCATCAGGTAAGTCACAGATGCTGGTACAATAAATAATAAAGAGTCAATTCTGTCGAGCATTCCACCATGTCCTGGCAGAAGGTTACCGGAATCTTTTACTCCTACGCAGCGTTTAATCAGCGATTCATACAGGTCGCCAAAAACACCAAATACGGATACCATAATGCTAAGTATTACCCAGTCGGTAAATGACAGCAAAGGAGCAAGGCGGTGCAACAGGAGACCCAGCGCTAAAGTAAAAATGGTACCTCCCACGGCTCCTTCCCATGACTTTTTAGGTGACAGTCGTTCAAACAACCTGTGCCGGCCAAACAGCATACCGGTAACATAGGCGCCTGTATCATTTATCCAAATAAGTGAGAGCAATCCGATTAAAATGCTGTGTGTATAGGTATGGTTGTTTTCAAAAGGGAAAGCCAGAAAAGCGGATAAAGAAAGCGGCAGTGTGATATAAACTGACGTAAAAACTACTCCTGTAAGTGAAGTAAGCTGATATTCCCTGTTGCTGTACAACTCAGCAATAAAAATCAGTAACACAACAGGAATGATTAGACTTAAAAAAGAAGAATCTATAAAGTTTGCCGCACAGAAAAATAAGATAAGAAAAATGAGGCTGTTTCCGATGATGTTTGTATATTTTGATATTTTAATATTGGCTTTTGCAGCCATCTGAATAAATTCATTAATACTTAAAACAGTAATCAGTAAAAAAGCAGCTGCAAAATAAAACCTGCCTGCTATAATCGATCCTGCCAGGAGGCCAATGTATGCAATGCCTGTGAAAAGCCGCTGAAAGAAATTATTCAATTCCGTTTGATTTTAATATATATTTAGCTTTTATAAAGTCCTCTTTTCTGACATACAACTCCACATCGCCAAAAAGATAATTGGAATCCTGTTTGTTGATGATAACCGCATCAATTCCTTTGTCTGAAAGATGGTTTCTGGCTATTTGGGCCAGATAATATTGTCCTGTTATGAAAACTGAGACCCAATCATCAGACATGTTAATGTATTAAAAATTCTAGAGCAAAATTAAGCTGATTTTTTTATTTCCGTAGGTTTTCCCTGCTCCTCATTATTTGTCTGTTTTGCTTTCATTCTGGAAGCGGGTTTTTTTGTTTTTTTTGGTTTTTCTCCCATATCAGGCACTCTTCCAGCCTTTCTTTTTCCGAATATTTTTTCAAGGTCTTCGGTAAAAATTACTTCTTTTTCAAGCAGTTGTTCAGACAATTTAATAAGACCTTCCTTATTTTCCTTAAGGATTTCCAGGGCTCTTCTATACTGAGAATCGACAATTTCTTTTACTTCCTGGTCAATCATTTCGGCTGTTTTCTCGCTATATGGTTTCTGAAAAGCAAATTCTGACTGACCTGAAGAATCGTAGAAGCTCAGGTTGCCTATTTTTTCGCTAAGGCCGAAATATGTAACCATGGCATAAGCCTGTTTTGTTACTCTTTCGAGGTCGTTCAGGGCGCCTGTTGAAACCCTGTTGAAGATAATTTGTTCTGCAGCCCTTCCGCCAAGGGTAGCACACATTTCGTCATACAATTGCTCGCGTGTAGTAATTTGCCTTTCTTCGGGCAGGTACCATGCAGCCCCCAGTGATTTTCCGCGGGGAATAATTGTAACTTTTACAAGCGGATTGGCATGTTCGAGCAACCAGCTTACTGTTGCATGCCCTCCTTCGTGATAAGCAATGGTGCGTTTTTCTTCAGGAGTAATAATTTTATTTTTCTTTTCAAGGCCTCCTACAATGCGGTCAATAGCATCGAGAAAATCCTGTTTCTGAACAACCTTTTTATTTTTGCGGGCAGCTATAAGTGCTGCTTCGTTGCATACGTTAGCAATATCGGCGCCTGAAAAGCCGGGTGTCTGACGGGCAAGAAATTCAATATCAAGGTCTTTTTCGTATTTTATCGGCCTTAAGTGAACCATAAATATTTCTTTCCTTTCATTAAGGTCGGGTAATTCAACATATATTTGCCTGTCAAAGCGGCCGGCCCTCAGCAGGGCTTTATCCAGGATATCAGCACGGTTAGTCGCTGCCAGAATGATTACGCCGGCATTGGAAGCAAAACCATCCATTTCGGTTAAAAGCTGGTTTAAGGTATTTTCACGCTCATCGTTTGCTCCGAAGTTGGGATTTCTCCCTCTCGCCCTTCCTATTGCATCAATTTCATCAATAAATATGATACATGGTGCTTTTTCTTTGGCTTGTTTAAACAAGTCGCGTACCCTGGAAGCACCAACGCCCACAAACATCTCAACAAAGTCAGACCCTGAAAGGGAGAAAAAGGGAACATGAGCCTCGCCGGCTACTGCCCTTGCAAGTAATGTTTTGCCTGTTCCCGGAGGGCCTACAAGCAAGGCACCCTTGGGTATTTTACCTCCAAGCTCGGTATATTTTTTAGGTTTTTTAAGAAAATCAACAATTTCTTTGATCTCTATTTTCGCTTCTTCAAGACCGGCTACATCTTTAAAATCAATTTTTACATTGGTATCTTTATCAAATATCTTGGCCCTGGATTTTCCAACATTAAAAATATTAGTACCTCCTGCGCCCGGCCCACCGCCGCTCATCCTGCGGAAAATGAAAACATACAAAACAACAAGAGCTATGAGCGGAAGCAGATACCATAACATTTGCCCAAACGACTGTTTTTCACGTGAAACAGGATAAATCCGTTGATTTTCAGGCATGTCAGCCTGAGCTTCTTCAAGCCTTTTTTCAAAACCCTCGGTGGTTAAAATGCCCAGTTTATAATGCGGCCCCGTGCGGCTTATACCGGCAAGACCCCGGCTGTTTATTTTCTGATGTTTAGGTTGATTCAGAAATTCAGGTTTAATATAAATTTCAACATCCTTATTATTGACAACCTCAATCTTCTGTACTTCGCCTTTGAGCAACAATTCATTTCTGAAAAATGTCCAGTCAATTTCCGGAGGTCTCTGCCCTGAATCAAATAAATATATGGAAACCAGCGTGATCCCAATTAATATATAAAGCCACAATGAGTTAAATTTCGGACGTTTGTTCTGTGAAAACGGATCGTCTGGCCTGTTTTCAGTGTTATTTTTTGTTTCGCTTTCTTCCTGTAATTTTCTGTTTTTATTATCTTCCATCCTGTTTAAAACTTAATTATTATTCCTTGATCATTATTATATCAGCATCTCCCCATAAGTCCTCAAGTTTATAATAGTCGCGTGCTGCTTTGATAAATACATGGACAACAACTGAACCATAATCAAGTAGCACCCATTGCGCGTTTTCAATTCCCTCCCGATGTATAACGCTAATTCCTAATGAATCCTTTACTTTTTCTTCAACCCATTCGGCTATTGTGCTTACCTGAGTTGTTGAATCGCCGTGGCATACAATAAAATTATCGCACATGGCGAAACCTATACGCATCAGGTCAATATTTACAATCTCCTTTCCTTTTTTTTCAAGTATTGCCTCAGTTATATATTGTAATAGCTCGTTGTTGTTTCCCAAAATTAAATTATTATTATAGTTTTACGTTGCAAAATTAATGAATTTAGTGCGATTATTTATTTACTATTTTCATACTGAAAATATTATGTCATCGCATCAGAAATAAAAAAATAATGTTTCTTAAATATAAACAATAACAATACCAAAAATTTCAGACATAATTTTGTGGCTACAGAAATAATCATCGGACAACCATTAATCAGGCTTGATGAAGTTGATTCAACAAATGTTTATGCCAGCCGTCTTTTAAAACATGACAATCCGAAAGAAGGGACTGTAATTTTGGCAGATTATCAGCATTATGGCCGTGGACAACGAGGTAACAGCTGGGAGAGTGAAAAAGGAATGAACCTGACATTTTCATTCATTCTTAAGCCTGATTTCCTTGAAGCGCGAAAACAGTTTTATCTGCTGATGAGTATCTCGCTTGGCATAATTGATGCATTATATAAGGTTGAAGTACATCCTTTTATAAAGTGGCCTAATGACATATTTATTAATCAGCGGAAAACAGGTGGCATATTAATAGAGAACTTTTTATCGGGCAATAAATTAATGGCTGTAATTGCAGGCATTGGCATTAATGTAAACCAAATATCATTTTCCTTTGCAGGCTCAATGGCTACATCTCTGAGAACTGAAACAGGAAATTATTTTAACCGTGATGAATTATTTCAATTGACTTTAAAAAACCTTAATAAATGGGTCAATGCACTTTACCGGAGAGAGTTCGGATTAATTTATAAAACTTATTTAATCCATCTTTGGCTTTATAATCAATGGGCTGATTTTGCCGATGCAAAGGAAAAAATCCGTGGATGCATCAGAGGCGTTTCAGAGGAAGGACAGTTAATGATAGAAGATGAGCAAGGGAAAATCCGTATTTATGGGTTCAAGGAAATAGAGTATCTGATTAACCATAACTGATATCTTTCATTTTATCTGCAAGCGTATCGATAAACTGCTGCAATGGCTTTTTAGCCAGAGCTTGTATAAACGGATTCAGGTCGGCCTGCAATGTAAGCCTAACCCGTGTTTCTTTATCGGCAACTTGCTTCAGCT
>JAJUGM010000281.1 GCA_029268165.1 Bacteroidota bacterium | reverse complement strand
GACGGGTCATTATGTGGTTTATCTGAGGTTACTGTATTTTCTGTCTGCAATTGTCCCTGTTCTTTTATTTCCCTGCTTACACTAAGAATTATTCCTAGTGAAACGCAGGTAAAGAGTATGGATGAGCCCCCCATGCTGATCAGCGGTAAGGGTTGGCCGGTTACGGGTATCAGGTTAATAGCCACTGCCATGTTAACCAGTGCCTGAAAGGTGATCAACAGTGAAAGGCCGATAACAAGAAATGCCGGGAATGTACGGCTGCTTTTACGCACCATCACTGCTGCACGAAACAAAAGGTACATGTACAGGGCAAGCACTATTATGCCTCCTGTTAATCCGTATTCTTCAATAATAATAGCAAAGATGAAATCGGAATACGGATGCGGCAGAAAATTACGCTGCATACTTTTACCCGGTCTTAAATTAATAAGTCCGCCGCTTACAATAGCAATTTTAGCCTGATTTACCTGGTAGTTATCTTCATAATCGCCCTTGACAAAGCTTTCAATTCTGTGTTTCCATGTCCCTATGCGCCCTTCCCATTTGTTAACCATACCAATAACAGCCATGATGCCTACAATAGTAAGCACCAGTGCCATGGAGGCAAACATATGTTTCATACGTATGCGGCCTATAAACATCATAATGATTGACACAAAAAATAAAAGGAGGGCAGTTGAGAGATTAGCCGGAAGAATTAATGCACAGATGATGATAACCGGGATGATTACCGGCAGGAAGGTTTCTTTATAATTGTCAATCTGAGCCTGTTTTTGAGCTAATATTCTTGCAATATACATAACAAGTGCCAGTTTGGCAAAATCGGACGGCTGAATAGTAAGGCCCAGACCTGGAACAGTAAGCCACCGGGAAGCCTGATTTATGCTGGTGCCGAAAAATAAGGTTATGATTAACAGGGGAATTGAAATAATAAGAAAAAGTTGAGACAGACGCGAGAAATATTTATAAGGTATAAGGTGCGTGGTGTAGATGATAATTAATCCCACCAGCAATATAGAGGCATGTTTTATAATATAATAGTAGGTGTTTCCTCCCTGGTACTTATAGGCCAGCGACCCTGTGGCACTATACACGGCCAGCAATGAAAACACGGATAAAAGCAGGATTACTATCCAGATAACCGCATCGCCCCTTAAATATTTCTGAAACATTTTATTCATGGTGAACCTTTATAGTTCGCGGACGTATTTTTTAAACTGCCAGCCACGGTCTTCATAGTTTTCAAAAAGGTCGAAACTGGCACAGGCCGGTGAAAGCAGCACAGTGTCGCCTTTTTTGCCAAGCCTGTATGCTGTTGTTACGGCTTCTTTCATCGATTTTGTATCGACGATGACAGGCACGACAGATTCGAATGCTTTGTGAAGCTTGGTATTATCAACGCCAAGGCAAACCAGCGCCTTTACTTTGGCTTTTACCAGGTCTACAAGTTCGTTATAATCATTACCCTTGTCAATGCCCCCGGCTATCCATATTACTGGTGTTGTCATACTTTCAAGTGCATACCATGTTGAATTGACATTGGTGGCTTTTGAATCATTAATAAATTCAATGCCGTGAACTTTAATAAAACGCTCAAGGCGGTGTTCCACTCCTTTGAAATCCATCAGGCTTTCACGGATAACAGGCTTGCGTATTTTTAATACACTGCCTGTAATGCCGGCTGCCATGGAATTATAAATATTGTGTTTGCCTTTTAAAGCCAGTTCAGCAAGCGACATTTCGAAAATATCGTCATCTACTTCAACTTTCATGAGATCATTTTCGATGTATGCCCCTTGTTGTTTCTGTTCTTTAATCGTAAATCCGAGCTGTTTTGCTTTCATCACTATTCTTTCAAGCTCGCGGATTGTTATTTCATCATCGGAGCAGTAAACAAAGAAGTCGTCTTCACTGAGGTTCTGCGTGATACGGAATTTGGAGCTTACATATTTTTCAATGTTGTAATCATATCTGTCAAGATGGTCGGGTGTTATATTCAGCAATATTGCTATATCAGCCTTAAATTCGTACATGCCGTCGAGCTGAAAACTGCTGAGTTCAAGCACATAATAATCGTAATTTTCGGTAGCCACCATCATGGCAAAACTTTTGCCAACGTTTCCTGCAAGTCCGGCATTCAGTCCTGCCTTCCTCAACATGTGATGAATCAGACTTGTAGTTGTTGTTTTGCCATTACTTCCGGTGATACATATTTTCTTACCTGTAGCATAGCGCCCGGCAAATTCAATTTCCGAGATTATCCTTATGCCTTTTTTGCGGATAGCCAGAACAATTTCTGATTTTTCAGAAATTCCGGGACTCTTAATTACCTCATCTGCATTAAGGATTAATCTTTCGGTGTGTTTGCCCTCTTCAAAATCAATGTCAAAATTAAAGAGGATTTCTTTATAGTGGTCTTTGATTTTTCCGGAGTCGGAAACAAAAACATCAAAACCTTGTTTGCGGGCCAACACAGCTGCCCCTGTTCCACTTTCTCCGGCGCCAAGTACAACGATTCGTTTTTCCATTGTTATCTGATTTTTAGGGTAACAATTGTTATTACAGCCAGTAATATGCTTACGATCCAAAATCGTATGACAATTTTGGGTTCAGGATAATTAAGTTTCTGAAAATGATGGTGCAACGGCGACATTTTAAATATCCGCCTTCCTTCGCCATACCTTTTGCGTGTGTATTTAAAATAACTTACCTGAAGCACAACTGAAAAGCTTTCAGCAATAAATACACCACATAAAATGGGTATCAGCAGTTCTTTGCGGATAAGTATGGCAAAAACGGCAATAATACCTCCGATCGCAAGGCTTCCGGTATCGCCCATAAAAACCTGTGCAGGATAAGCGTTGTACCACAGGAATCCGATAAGGGCTCCGATAAAGGCACTGATAAATACTACAAGTTCGCCGCTGTTGGGTAGATACATAATATTCAGATAATCTGATATTACCGCATTACCTGATACATAAGCCAGTATTCCCAGTGTCATCCCGATAATAGCTGAGGTTCCTGCCGCCAGTCCGTCAAGGCCATCCGTAAGGTTTGTTCCGTTTGAGATGAGTGTGATGATCAGTATTACGGCTAATATGACTACCACCCATGCCCAGTCTTTGGCCTTATCGCCCAAAAACCATATCAGCATGGCATAGTCAAACTCGTTGTTTTTGAAGAATGGCACGTTTACCTTTGTTGACTTAACATCACGGGTGACATAATTCACCACAGGTATCTTTTTTTCAGCTTCTTTTGAAATATGAGTAATTGGAACGCCTTTACGATCAAGCACCTTTTCGCGGACAAGTATTTCATCGCTCAGATGTAAAGTCAGGCCGACAACTAAGCCTGCAACCAGCTGGGCAAAGATTTTAAATTTTGCTCTCAGGCCTTCTTTATTCCTTTTAAATACCTTGATGTAGTCATCAATAAAACCCACCAGTCCGAGCCATATCGTTATAAAAAGCATCAACTGAACATATACATTCAGCAAATCGCCAAACAGCAAAACAGGCACCAGTATGGACAAAAGAATGATGATTCCTCCCATCGTAGGGGTGCCTTTTTTGGCGAGCTGCCCTTCGAGGCCAAGGTCGCGGATAGTTTCTCCGATTTGCTTTTTTTGAAGTTTTCTGATTATTTTTTTACCTATAAACATTGAAATAATCAGCGAAGTCAACACTGTTATTGCCGAACGGAATGACAGGTAATGAAACAAACCGGCACCCGGCACATCAAATTTATCTAAATATGAAAACAGGTAATACAGCATGGTTTATTGAAGATTTGTCCGGTTTAACATAAATTGTTCGGCTATTATTTCTTTATCATTGAAAGGATATTTTATTCCTTTTATTTCCTGGTAATTCTCGTGTCCTTTGCCCGCTACCAGGATTATATCGCCTGGTTTGGCCATCAGGCAGGCTGCACGAATAGCTTCTTTGCGGTCGGTGATGGCGACTGTATGTGCTATTAGTTGTTTATCAATACCTTGTTTCATGTCATTAATAATATCTTCGGGTTCTTCGTCGCGCGGGTTATCAGAGGTAAGTATAACATGGTCACTCATTTCGGCTGCTGTCCTGGCCATAACGGGCCGTTTTGTCCTGTCACGGTTGCCTCCTGCACCTACAACAGTAATAATTCTGCCATCAGCGGGCCTTATTTCATGAATGGTTGACAACACGTTCATCAGTGCGTCGGGAGTATGGGCATAATCAACAATTGCTGTCACGCCATCGCCTGATTTCAGATACTGAAACCTCCCTTCAACAGATTCAAGACTGCTCAGTACCCTAAGAATATCTTCCTTTGCCTGTCCAAGCATACGGGCTGCAGAATACACCGCAAGAAGGTTGCTGGCGTTGAAAGAGCCAATAAACCGTGTCCATATTTCGGTCTGGTCAATGTTAAGCAACATGCCGTCCATGTGACTTTCTATTATTTTTGCCTTAAAATCGGCCATTGATTTTACCCCGTAATATTTAACCGTTGCTTTTGTGTTCTGCACCATAACCTGTCCGTTTCTGTCATCGCGGTTAATGAGAGCAAAACTGTTTTCAGGCAGGTTGTCAAAAAACATTTTTTTCGCTTTAAGGTAAGCATCAAAGGTTTTGTGATAATCAAGATGGTCGTGGGTGATATTGGAGAAAATTCCTCCTGCAAATTCAAGCCCTGCAACACGTTGCTGGGCAAGGGCATGTGAACTTACTTCCATAAAGGCATACTGACATCCCAGGTCAGCCATTTCTTTCAGGAGTTGATTCAGCTGCACAGGGTCGGGGGTAGTATGGGTGGCACCTACAATTTTTGTTCCTACATAATTACGTATTGTTGAAAGGCAGCCTGTTTTAAATCCCAGTTTTGTAAAAAGCTGATATAGTAATGTTACCGTTGTTGTTTTTCCGTTTGTTCCGGT